>JAFLJO010000032.1 GCA_022712975.1 Desulfocapsa sp. | reverse complement strand
GTTTGTGATAACTTGTAAAACCTACTCATTTGTTACTCCTTGGCTGTGGTTGTTGTCGAGGCAACTCAGCCTTGGAATAACAAATTACTGATCAAAAGGCGAAGCCTCTGATCTATGACCTTGCCCAGAGGGCAAGGTTTTCACTGTTGATAATAAAGTGACAAACTGAGTATGTATGTTTTGTAGTGATTTAGGTAAGCGAGCTTGCGAGACTCCGTGATGTCAATTGAATATCGAATGTCGAACAAGGAATATCGACAGCTGAAGGAAAAGAAAACTTCAAAATTCGATATCGGAGTCTGCGCTTACCTCCTTGTTCGATATTCGACATTTAAATTGGCAAATCATAACAAGTACTTAACGACACGTTGAACGTATCACTTTTTTGTATTGCACCCGTTCATAACATGATACTAGGCATCAGAGTATTCTATTCATAATGGTCTACTCATGATTGTTGATCATAATACGAAAGCAAAAAAAGGTCATAATGACCCCTTGCGCCCGGAATATTGCAAAAAAAAAGATTTCCATGTACATTCTAACGATGTATCAAAAAAGATCTTAAAAAAAAATATCCGCAAGGTTCCTTATCTTGGGCGAATACATACGATGAACCAAATAAAATCAATACAGCACTCATACAAGGAACCCAGCAAAAAAAATGAATAGTTGGTTACTCTTTATACTTGTATTCCTTCTTGGCAATTATCTTCTGGAACAGATCCTATCCTACCTGAATATCAAGGCTTTGGTTAGTAAGGTACCAGCGGAGTTTCAGGGGCGAATTGATGCTGGAGAATATCTTAAATCTCAAGAGTACACTAAAGCCACAAGTCAATTTGGCTTGGTGCAGTCAACTGTCAGCATACTTGCTCTGATCATTTTCCTGTTGGCGGGAGGCTTTAACTCATTAGATCTTTTTATCCGCAGTTTTAACCAGGGATCAATTCTAAACGGCATACTCTACATTGCTTCTCTTCTCTTGCTCAGTTCAATACTTTCTCTTCCTTTTAGCCTGTATTCAACCTTTGTCATTGAAGAACGATTTGGTTTTAATAACACCACCATAAAAACGTTCTGTACCGATATTATAAAAGGAGTTTTCCTTAGTATTCTCATTGGAACTCCGCTTCTTTTCCTCATCCTCTGGTTTTTTGAAACCACTGGCAGTTTTGCATGGATTTATTGCTGGATAGGTCTCACACTTTTCAGCATTGTTCTGCAATTTCTTGCACCTGTTCTAATAATGCCGCTTTTCAACAAATTTACCCCGCTTGAAGATGGGACATTAAAAGAAGAAGTCCTCGACTTTGCCCACAAGGCATCATTTAATATTCAGGGGATTTACACCATGGATGGTTCTAAAAGATCCAGTAAGCTCAATGCATTTTTCACTGGATTTGGTAAATTCAGAAAAATCGTTTTCTACGATACTCTGCTTAAAAAACTGGATAATGGCGAGATTGTGGCAGTCCTTGCCCATGAAATGGGGCATTATAAACATCGACATATTTTTAAAATGATGGCAATCTCCATCTGCCATACTGGTCTGCTCTTTTTCCTCCTCTCACTTTTTATCGGAAACGAAAACCTATTCGCAGCTTTTCAGATGGAACATCTTTCAGTCTACGGAGCATTGATCTTTTTTTCTTTTATTTTTTCTCCGTTAAATCTTCTTCTTGGAATTGCTGTCAATATTCTTTCCCGTAAACATGAATTTCAGGCAGACCGCTATGCTGCAAACCCTCCAAGTCGTGGAACGGCTCTGGTTAATGGTCTCGAGAAACTCTCTGTTGCAAATTTATCAAATCTTACCCCGCATCCAGCAATGGTTTTCTTCCATTACAGCCACCCTCCTGTACTTGCACGGATACGAGCTTTACGCAAAAAATAAAGATATGGGATAAGAGAACATGATGCCCTGCGGGCAGAAGGTACTCGGTATTCGGTATGCGGTCTTCGGTAACTGACAACTTACATAGGAACAATTCCCACAGAAATTTTGATTTTCCGATACATGAACATGATGCCCTTATCCGAGTAGTTGACTAATTCTACCATGGATCGACACTGCTGCTGTATCAACCTTGAGAATTCTTGGTCCAATTGAAAAATCGTTCATGCCGGCAGTCAGGAACTTTTTAATTTCAAAATCCACCCAACCACCTTCTGGCCCTACAGCATAAAGTATTCCTTCATCATTTTCTGCCACACAATCTGACAGACTTTTTCCTGAATCAGGATGTGCAATAATACAAGAACTGTATTGAATGCTAAGCTCTGGAAGATACTCTTCAACAAATGGTAAAAAATGACGAAATATTTTAATTTCCGGTAAACGGGTATCCACTGCCTGCTCAAGCCCATGGATTAAATGCGGACGATACTCGTCTTCATTTAAAATTCCGGCATCCCAAAAACTTTTTTCCACTCGATTGGCATTAATAATATAAATTGTACCAATACCCAAAGCTGTCAGCTGACTCAAGATTCGTTTCAACATTATAGGTCGGGGCATCGCAAGAATAAGGTCGATGGAAGGAGACGGTGCAGGCTTAGCAGATAAACTTACAGAGAGTTCAACAAGGAAAGGATACTTGTTCTTAATTGACAGTACTGTTGCTGTTCCGATTTCTCCATTAATTTCACCGACACGTATACAATCACCGAGTTCACTATGCAAAACTTTTACGATATGCTTTGCCCGATGATCAGTTAAAACAACACAGCCACTCTTCAGTTCATCTTTTTCAAATAGAATTATATTCATCGCTAAGTCTATATTCTCCAATAATCACTCGTTTCAGGAAAACTCTCCCTTCCCCCAATTCTATAATATCTACCAGATAGATAGTACGATTTTCCAGAGACATATATATACACTATAGAGGTTGATTTTTTTTGACTTTTTCACTGACCGTCCGTAGATGCCCAAGTTGTTTAGTGTACGTTCCTAAAGCAACCCCGCGACTTGGTGCAAGTGATTTTATAAAGAAGCCATATACATTAGGGCAAGTAGGTCGAGTTGTTTCAGAAACCTTGAGTTCATAATGCTATCTTACAGTGAAACTCGTAAATCAGAGCTTCCCACAATTGTTCTTATCGGATATTAATAGCAACAGTAAAAAGAAGAATCAAATCATCACTGTGAGGTAGCGATTTCCAATCAACCATGATACTTGTCTATACTTTAGCGCAGCTTATTTTTCTGCCAATACTATTTATTCCCTTGATAGCTGTTGCCCTGATGATGCCCAAATACCGGATGCGGTTCCTGCATCGGCTGGGATTTGGCTTAAAAAAGAAAAAACAAAATAAGAGCCGTAAAACAATCTGGATTCATGCACTCTCTGTTGGGGAAGTCACCTCTGCTCTTCCACTTATTTCTGGCCTAAATAAGGAAATGCCGGAAGTCCGATTGGTATTTTCAGCTACAACAACAGCCGGTGCAGAGCTTGCCAAAAAGCTTTTCCATGACAAAGTTGATCGTTTTATTCCATTTCCACTAGATATTCTTCCGGTTATCAAACGCTTTGTACATACTATTAAACCCGATCTTTTTATTCTGATTGAAACTGATTTCTGGCCAGGGATACTATTCACGTTAAAGAAACAAAACATTCCCTCTCTTCTTGTGAATGGGAGGATTTCCGAAAAATCAATACGTTCCTATAAACGATTCCCCTTTTTATTCAGACCTTTGTTTGCAAGCTTCCATACTCTTTCTGTGCAGAATGAAAAGGACAAAGACAATCTGATACGTCTAGGTGTTGACCATAAACAAATCGAAACGCTGGGGAACCTGAAATACGACACAACACTCTATTCCACTTCAACGAAAAATCAGCCTCTGCCTTTTACCCTGCCAAAACACACAAAATTATTTGTGGTTGGTTCCACCCATGCTGGCGAAGAAAAGATTATTCTGCAGAGTTACAAACAATTAAAAGAAAAACACTCCGAACTCTATCTGGTTATTGCACCGCGTCATATTGAGAGAGGAAAGGCAATCCAAAGAATTGCAGCTGATATGAATCTGCAAGCCAACTGTCGAAGCCAGATTAATGCCGGTGGCAAAGACCTTTTCATCCTTGATACCATCGGTGAACTGAACCTCACCTATAGTCATGCTGATTATGTCTTTGTTGGAGGAAGCCTTGTTGAACAGGGTGGCCACAATCCCATAGAACCTGCGGCCCTTGCTGTACCGGTACTCTACGGCCCTCATATGAATGATTTTCATGAGATTAGTGAACAACTGATTAAAGCTGGAGGCGCAATAAGGGTTCAGAACCACAAGGAACTTACTACTGCTCTTGAACAACTCATCACAGATGAGACGTATAAACAGAAAACCGGCAATGCCGCACAATCATTTATAAACAGCCAACAGGGTGTTACTAAACGCCACCTGCAACTTATCAGATGTATGCTGTAAAAGCTTTTGAGGAGCGTATTCGCCACTACCTCCTCATCACTCTAACTCTTGCTTTTATTGCAGGATTACTGCTGCAGCGATTTTTCCCAATGGATCCAAAGGCAGCCGTAATTACTACTTTGCTACTTCTTGCTCCTGCTCTCTTTTATCATCGAAGAAGCAGATCCAGACCGGCAGTATTCTTTCTTCTCCTGACAGTTATCTCTTTAGCCATCCTCCACTCTGCGAATTTCGACCGGAAGCACCAAGGTTCAATTGATATCAGCAGTAGAATCATTCAAGAAGAAGATGTTGTCCTTACCGGAATCCTGCATCGCATGCCACTGTTTGATGGTGAGAAGAGTACCGTTATTGTCAAAATCCACAGTCTTCGCCTACGTCATGAAGATCATTTTTCTTCATCTACTGGTCTTGTCCGCCTGCGTATTAACTATCCATGGCCTAGTTCCATTGTTCCGGGCGATGCGATTGTTCTTCGTGCAAAACTTTCACGACCATATAGTTTTGGAAACCCCGGTGGTTTTGACTATCCCAGCTTTCTTGCTTCACAAAATATCCGGATTATTGGCAGGGTTAGCTCTATTGCTCACATCAACCTCCTATCTCAACAAAAATCATTGCTACATAGCTTCATTTATCTTCCTGAAAACATACGGGTTTCCATCAGAGATCTTATTAACCGGAATCTTTCTCCCAAAGAGGCTGGAATATATCGAGCATTGCTTATTGGAGATCGCTCCGGGCTTCATCAGGATAGCCTGGAAGCCTTTAAGGCTTCTGGGACGATGCACATTTTAGCTATTTCGGGGATGCATTTATCACTGGTTGCCACCTTACTTTTTCTTCTTTTTTACTCGCTTGCCAAAAGATCCGAATATCTTCTGCTGCGCATATCCTGTAAAAAACTGGCACTCCTTGCTACAGTTCCACTACTTTGCATGTATGCGCTTCTTGCCGGAGCACAAACACCGGTACTTCGTTCACTAATCATGGTACTTATATTTGTTTTTTCTTTTTGTGTTAACAGACAGCGATCTCCCTTCACAACCCTCTCTTTTGCTGCTCTGCTCATTCTTCTTATTAACCCTGTGAGTCTTTTCACTGTATCATTTCAGCTCTCTTTTGCAGCTGTAGCATCCCTTATTCTCATTTTTCCACGACTCTCACAACTGGTGCTGGAACACTATCAAACAGACAATGAAAAATCTACGGGACTCTTTCTGCAAACAGGCCGATGGATCATGGCATCATTACTTGTTTCAATCACCGCAACCATTGGTACTGCCCCGTTCTTACTTGCAAGCTTCAATCGTATATCCACAGTTGGGCCTGTGGCAAATCTTTTGCTTGAACCTCTTCTTTGTCTCTGGAGCCTGCCCTTTGGTCTGATGGCCATAGTTGTTCATTTTTTTGATCCACAAATAAGCAGCTATTTCCTGCAAATTGGTGCAATTGGAATTAAAACAGCCATAATCGTTACTGATTTTTTTAAAAGTTATGACATATCAACTCTTTGGCTCCCCACACCCTCTCCTGCACTTATTATTCTTTATTATCTCAGTCTTGGACTCTGTTTTGCAAAACTTGCTCTTAAAAAAACAGTCCCTCTCTTTTTAGGAATCACTTTATTTTTTATTTTTCCACCTCAGCATTTCCTGCAAAGGTTTTCCACAGCTTCTGAAATAGTCTTCATGGATGTGGGACAGGGCAGCGCAAGCCTGATTGTCTTTCCCGGAGGAAAGAACATGCTTATAGATGGAGGAGGTGCATCTTTAAAGACATTCAATGTAGGAGAAAGTGTGATTGCCAGATATCTGTGGCAGAGAGGGATCACTAATCTTGATGGCATAATTGTTACTCATCCAGACGCAGATCATTACAATGGAGTTCCCTTTCTTTTGAAACAATTCAATCCTGATATTCTATGGATTAATGGTGAAAGCGGTCATGAAGAAAATTATACAAATATGATTGAGTTAGCCCATGATCTTGGCATAGAAGTAAAAATACCAACCGGCAACGAAATCCTTATGCAATCTTCCGGGGTAATACTCTCAAATATCAGCAATCCATTATTAAATACTGAATTATCTTCTGAGTCCACTGCAAGTTCCAATGATCAAAGCCTGATTGTACGATTAAAGGGAAATTCCTTTTCCTGTCTTTTTCCAGGCGATATCACTACCAGGGTAGAACATGCTCTTATAATGAATAAGTCAAAGCTGAAATCTTCTATCCTTCTTTCTCCACACCATGGTTCTAAAACATCCAACTCGGAAGAATTTCTGGAATATGTAAGCCCTCAACAGATCATAGTTTCTGCTGGACGATTCAAACCCCTCTCTTTTCCAACACCTGAACTCAGGGCGCTATGCATTAAGAAGAAGATCCCTTTGTTGATTACAGCGGAAAGCGGAGCCATTACGTTCCGCCAGAACGGTGGGACGTTACAATATACTACTTTTTTTTAGCAGAATACTGAGGAGATTCGTTCATCTACTTCTTCATAATTTACCACACCATGACCAATTTTTTTCGCTGTTCTATGTTGCTGAAATGCTCAACGACTACGCCAAGTTAATTGGGATCTGTCCGCAACTTACCCGATTCCCGACTTACCCGAATTATATGGAAATGTTGCAAACCTATACAATTTGATACCAAAGTGTTTATCATAGATGTATAATTAGCAAATCATAGTCACACAAATAACACTGATTAACAGTAAGTAAGCCAGCACTCTTTTCAGTACCCCCTTGAGGGGGACAAGTGTCTTCACCAAATTCTTTTGAAGTCTACGCTTATCTCAAAAAACATTCGATAAGCGTAGACTTCGAAAGATCTCATAAGGCACTAAAACATTTTCCGAACATGTCTAAACAGTTACTCTTATGAAACTCATCCGTCCAAGGTCATTTCTCAATCTAGTCACAGGCGGACTGATTGTTGTTTTACTACCACTAATTGTTGGACTTTTCACGACAAGAAATCACTTGGACAAACTGGTTTCACAGAGTGTTGAACTAATTGAACACTCAATTTCAGCCACTCGTGACGCACAAAATTTATCAGAATTCACAAAAAATCAGGAACGTAACACCAGACTCTTTGATATTGTGGGAGAAGTCCGTTATCTGGAAGAGGTATCTCTATGGCAAGACAAAATCTACAACCTGCTTAAACGATTACAACAATTACCAGTGGAGCAAAGCCTTCTTAACCTGCTCCTTGAATACCATGCCAGTGAAGGACGGATGCTGGAATATTTACAGCTTGCTCATCACGACCCAGAAGCTCACGATACTCATGTCGCTGAAGCGATCCACCTTTTTTCTGTTCTGGACAAACAAGCCAAATTAATTAATATTGGTATCAATGAATTCATTGACAGTGAACTAGCCAACCTTAAAACATCAAAATTAGTCGCTCAAGAAACACTTCTCTGGCAAACACTCAGTTTCATAATTCTAACAGTTGTAATGATTCTCATCCTTGCTCTAATTATCTCCCAACCAATCAAACAAATCTATCGGAGCATTGACCGCCTCGGGAAAGGAGATTTTTCAACTCCAGTCCTCATTACCGGCCCAAAGGATCTGGAAACCCTTGGATCAAAAATCAACTGGTTACGAAAACGATTAGCCATCCTTGAACGACAAAAAACAAAATTCATTGCCCACATCTCTCATGACTTGAAAACTCCGTTAACCTCCATTATGGAAGGTTCATGCCTCCTGCAGGAAGAACTTGTCGGCTCATTAAATAAACAGCAATTAGCTGTGGTGGAAATACTCACCAAGAATAGCGTTAAATTACAAAAGTTAATTAACAACATATTAGACTTCAATATGGCCCAGGCAGGAGACAATCCCAAGTGTCAAACCGATCTTGCACTCAAGCCTTTAATAGAACAGGCCGCATCTGAACAGACCACTCAAATGCTGGCTAAAAACATTAGTCTTGACCTCCATCTAAAAGAGACTACAATCCTGGGAAATAAAAGCCAGATCGAAACAATTTTTGACAATCTTTTCTCAAATGCAGTAAAATTTTCTCCAAACGGAGGAATTGTCTGTTGTAATCTCCGGCAAACAGATCGGGAAGTAAAATGTATCATATCTAATACGGGACCAATCATTCCCCTCAAAGAACGTGACAAAATTTTTACTCCTTTTTATCAGGTCACAAACAACGACTCAAACCACACACAGGGAAGCGGTCTTGGCCTCGCCATTGTAAAGGAGTATGTTTCGCAACACAACGGTACTATTTCTGTCCTCGATCACACATCAGGAGGACAGTTCATGGTCGCCTTTCCATTAACAAGAAACGAGCAATCAACAACGAGGCCTGCATAAATGACAAAAACTATCGTCAGCCTTCTAGGCATTTTCTTTTTTTCAGCTTGTCATCCACAGATCGCAAAAAACATCTGTCCGATCACCACAGACAGAGTTCTTTCCTGCGTTGCCTCTTCTGCTCATCTTTCAAACGAGGAAATCACCTCCAAATTCGAGTCACTTATACATCCAACTAATTCAGAACCAAACACTACAAAATTAAATAAGCTGCTCTGTCTTTCACTCCACAGCCGTGCAACCAAAGAACAGCTGCAAGAAGGAAAAAACATACTGCTGGAAAACCTCCAAAAAACTGAATGTAAGCAAAAGAATATTTCAGGTCTGCTTCTTATCATTCAGGGAAATATTGATCAGCAAAAAGAATACCTGGATAAAAACTGGGCACTCTATCTTAAAAACAAGAAAAACTTACAAACACAGGAAACTGGCATGCAACAGCTTAAAACTGAGATCAGTTCCTACCAGCGTCGAATTGAAGTTCTGGAACAACAGGTACAGAAATTGAAAGAAATCGAATCGATGCTAGACAACAAGACTCCACAATAATACTCATATATAGCTGTACCTCCAAAATTCATGAAAAAACAAACTATACTCCTTGTCGATGATGAACAGGATTTACTTAGCCTATGGACTCTCCGTCTGCAAAGTGCTGGATACAATGTTGTCACAGCAGAAAGCGGTGAAGCAGCCATGGGAATATTCCAGGCTGTTCTTCCCCATCTGGTAATTACAGATTTACGGATGGGACAAATGGATGGTATGGCATTGTATGATGCCATCCGGAAACTAAACAAGACAATTCCGGTGATTATCATCACCGCCCATGGTTCAATCACGGAAGCAGTTGACGCAACCCGTCAGGGCGTATATTCATTCCTGCCAAAACCCATCGATGGCCGTAAACTGCTTCACGAAATTGAAAAAGCACTGGCTGTTAGTACAGTTCCTCTACAAGACTCGGATATGGCCAACTGGAGACAGGGGCTTATCTCTCAAAGCACAATAATGGAAGAACTCCTTTCCAAAGTACAGTTAATAGCTGGAAGCATGTCCAGTGTACTCATTCGTGGAGAGAGCGGGACAGGGAAAGAGTTGCTGGCTGTTGCGGTACATAAAGCCGGAAATCGGGCAGACAAACCGTTCATTCCCGTCAACTGTAGTGCCATACCAGAGGCACTGATGGAGTCAGAACTGTTCGGGCATGTACGTGGTTCCTTCACCGGCGCCACTAAGGATCACCTGGGACTCGTTATGGCAGCCCAAAAAGGAACTTTATTTCTTGATGAAATAGGTGACATGCCCCAGCACCTGCAAGTTAAGCTTCTTCGAGTTCTTCAGGAACGAATAATTCGTCCGGTTGGAAGCACAAAAGATATTCCCATTGATGTTCGTATCATATCAGCTACCCATCAGAATCTTGAAGATGCCATTAAACAGAAAACATTCAGGGAAGATCTCTACTACCGGCTCAATGTTGTCATGCTGGAACTCCCCCCGCTACGAGATCGTCGTGAAGATATCCCCTTGCTGGTGAACCACTTTATTTCAATACTGAACCAGCAAAATGAAAGACAGATAACAGGTTTTGCTCCAGATGCAATGAATATCCTGCTGGAAGCTGCCTGGCCCGGTAACGTCAGACAACTATTCAACGTAATAGAACAAGCAACAGCCCTCTCGACAACTCCCCTTATTCCTTCAGATCTACTTCATCATACCTTAAAAGAGGATCCAATAAAAATTCTTGGCTTTGATGAAGCCAAACGTGAGTTTGAACAACGCTACCTTGTTCAGTTACTTCAGACCACCAGAGGAAATGTTGCCTGGGCAGCAAGAATTGCTGATCGCAACAGGACAGATTTTTATAAAATTCTCAATAGGCACAACATTGTACCAGCACTCTTTAAAAACTGACAGATTTCCCAAAAAGACAAACAGTAAGCGGTTTCCGATTTACGCTGGCTCTACGGAACTTTCACGGGCTGCACCTGAAGAATTGAGAATTTAGTGAAAGCTGGCAGCGTGCTAAACGCTTTACACCATCTTTGGCTGAAAAGTTTCGAGCCGGAAAATACAGTGGCTGAAGGGATGCTGTTTAAGAACAATTAAGTACGCATTGAGTGAAATCTTACGAGCTGTGCGGGTAGAATCAGGACTTAGGCCTATCAATTAAGAAAGTACATAATTATAGCACGATAACGACAATATCCTTAATGAGTATGGAACAAACAGCAACTTGTGATTTCAGGTACTTATATGTATTGACATCCTACCCGCACAGCTCGATGATTTTTAGAGGGATGAGAAGATCAGGAATAAGTTTTAATTGCTGTTTTGCTTAAATTGGAGAGATTGCCAATGAACATGTCCCAATTAAGTCTTCTTCCTTGTTTAGTCAAACATGGAATACCCGGCAGGACGTATCGCTTGACATATAATACGACACGTTATACCGTGTAGATTATGATCAAGAGTTATAAAAATTCCAAAACCGAAAAAGTTCATATTATCGGCACTTCTAAGGGTTTTAAAGGGTTGGATGGTACGAGAGCAGTAAGGATTCTTGACTTACTTGAGGCTGCAGCCTCGCTGGATGAATTACCTCGTCTTGCCAGTTATAGGCTGCACAAATTGTCAAGAGACAGAAAGGATCAGTGGTCAATGACCATTAACCTGCCTTGGGTTGTATGCTTCACTCCTGTGAAATCCGGAGGGTGGAAGAATGTTGAAATAGTCAATTACCATTAGAACCAGTTAAGGAAAGGGGAAATTAACATGTTACGTATTCCAACCCATCCAGGGGCAATACTAAAAGACGAACTTGAGGCTCTTGCCATGTCTGGTAATGCCCTTGCAAAAGACCTGGGTGTAGATGCCCCTCGTGTTCATGAAATTATTAAATGCCGTCGTGCTGTAACTCCTGAAACAGCCATTCGCCTAGCGGCTTACTTCGGTGGAAGCCCACTGGTTTGGCTTCGAATGCAGGCTGCTTATGATCTTGCAAAACTGGAGAATGAGAAAGGCGACTCTATTCGCCACAATGTTAGAAGAAATCAAGAACATCAGACTACAGCCCTATAAATAGCGAGATGATACTTATTTCGTGCGTCCCTTATTTCTATGATTCGGCGTCTTTATGCTGTTTCTTTTTATCGTGGTCTGTCCCCGATTGTTCCAACTAAGGCTCAAGGGCTAGATAATCAATCTTTCCTGTACCAAGAACAGGAATAGTTTCTACCCGGATTGTCCGTCGAATACTATGTAATGCTGAAAAACCAAACTCACGGATAATTCGATTGGCCTCTTCTCTTTCCAGATCAAAGGTGATGAAAAGCACAATTTCAGGGTGATCATCGCCTGGAGTAGCAGAAACAGCAAGGATCGGTTCCTCTTCTCCTGGAAATTTGGCTGTAAGAATCTCTTCAATGGCCGGGAGAGAAATCATCTCACCACCTAACTTTATAAAACGTTTTAGACGACCTGCAAATGTGAGAATGCCATCGTGTTCAACAACAAGATCACCACTGTCATACCACTTTTTCCCCTGATATTCGACAAAGGGTGATTTCCCATTATAATTTAAGTATCCATTAAACACATTTGGACCTCGAAGGAGCAGTTTTCCAATCTCTCCTTCCTTTACCTGAATGCCGGTTTCAGCATGAACAAGTGCATATTCCATGGAAGGTAAAACTCTACCAATACTTCCCGGAACTGGTGAGTTAGGATCATTCACACTAACAAGAGGCGAACATTCAGTGACTCCATACCCTTCACATATTATGACTTCAGGAAAACTTTTCTCTAGGGCCTCATACACATAGGGTTGGCATTTTTCAGCACCGGTGAAAGCAATACGTACTGTATTCAGTTTCTCTTCTCCAACTGCTTTTGCAATACCAGCAAGAAACGTGGGAGTCCCTATCAGCAGAGAAACCTTATAGCCAAGAACAATTTTTGCAAGCAATGCCCCTTCCGTTGGATTTGGCGAATAAACAGTTGGCAGCCCCATTACAATCGGCATAAGTACTGTTCCTGTAAGACCAAGCGAATGAAAAGGCGGGAGCATTCCGAGAAGACTGTCATTTTTTGTAAGAGTTAAAACGGCTGTGTAATCTGCAATATTAGCAAGGAAGTTTGCATGACTTAAAGCCACAGCCTTTGGGCGTGCTTCGGAGCCTGATGTAAAGAGAATTGCAGCTGTTTCTTCGAGCTCAACCTGTTCAAGACTCTGTAATGAAAAACGTGCCATAAACAGAGCTTTTAACTTTGCTGGAAGTGTAATTCCGGCAGCCATTTCTTCTAAAAAGAGGAACTTCACATCTAGCTTGTCAAGATCAACACCTTGTCCTTTTATTTTCTCATACAGGACTTTTGCTGTTATGACATGTTTTACATTTGCATTATTCAGGCAGTAACTCATATTGGCCTGCCCAACAGTCCAATTCACCATCACCGGAACTTTTCCGGAAAACAAAACAGTGAAATAGGAGAGTGCAGCACTCACCGTTGCTGGCAGCATGATTCCCACATTTGTTTCAGAAAGAGAAGAAATCATAGGTCGCAGAGCAAAAATACCAGTGATCAATTGCCGGTAGGTTTTGGGACCACTGATCTGATCTGCGACTATCACCTTAGCAGGATTTTCCTTTGCCTTGGCGAGAAAAAGAGAAGTCACATTTTCACCCTGCGGCATAATCAGTGGATCATTATTTTTCCCTGTAAACCAACGTTCATCGACTACTATTTCTTCAGCATCTTCGGGAGAACTCAATTCTCCGGCAGCTGCCAATATACAATGTGCCACATTCTGGATGGATTCCAGAGTCGACAAACTCACTCCGAATTCCAGCTCAAGCCAGGATGAATACTCAACCATAACAAGGGAATCCATACCAAGGTCGTTTGCAAGAGTATCCTTTTCATTTATCACCTTCACCCCGCTTAATTCGCGAAGTTTCTCAAGAACCAGTTCTTTTGTGGCTGCGGGGATATGACTGGTGTCATCATCAATGCTTACTCGTACAGGCTCGGGAACTTGTTTAGCTTCCCTTCCCTGCCACCAGAAATAAGGAATTTTAGTGTTGTATTGATCAACCTCATTATAAAAGTCTTCGAGATATCTGTTTATCCGCAGCTTATCAGCAGTTCGTGGAAAAGTATGCTGCTCGACAAATTCGACTATCACCTGACGTTTTGGCATAAAAAATAATCCTGCCGAAGCGAGTGCCAAACAATATAAACGAATATTTTTGGTGAGTGAAACAGGGCCGCAGGCACGACTAAAGCTACTACCCCAGAGACCGGTAGTGCGAATCAATACAATCCTGACATCCGGAACTCTTTTTAACACAAGAGCAACCGAACTGTTTGCACCAATGGATTCGTGTCTGCTGCGGCAGAGTTTTCCTGCCGGATAAAGAAGAATATTATCCCCCTGCTTCAAACCAGTGATAATTTTCTCGACACCCTCAATGACAGTTTTTCGTCCCTGATTACCCTTTGTTTGCAAATCAGGAATTACCACGGCATTGATAGTCTTCATCAATGGACGCAGTAAGGTTTTGTCAATCTGCGCCTCATCGGCCAGAGGACGTGGAGCAAAGTCACGAAAAAGCCGGGACATCATAATAACCGGATCAATGAGCGCCGGGTGATTCGGCATAAACAGAATGGATTTATTGCCTTTTTCACGAACAGCATCCAAACCGATAATTGTAACTCTGTAACGGAGGCTCAACACAAATAAAAGAAGTCTATGAATGAGTGTTTTAAGCATTAGTTTTCCTTGCCTGGTATCCTGGCAGAAACTGAAGAATTGGCAAATATGGAACCTGCATAAAAAAGAATGGCTGATATCATTCCAAACATTCCCAGATATAACATATTGGACGATGGAAGAAAATTATTATCAAGTAGAGTAAAAGTCGGCCCTGCTATCAGCATTCCAGAAAAAGCACAAAAACTTGCGGCGGCTATCACCTGTCCCTTCTTATCCAAATCTGGTCGAATCTGTATAAAAGCAGTTAACGGTATAAGGAAAATCCCCCCGCAAAATCCTGCTCCCATAAGAGAGGCAAGAAGAAAGAGCCATTGCAAATCGAGTTCCATTCCAGCAACCATACCTGCCCCAACTAAACAGCTCCCCATACCAAAACTTGCAGGACCAAGGACATGAGACCAACGTTCCGGACTGGTAATCTTTGCGGCAAGCAATGATCCGCCGCACACCCCGGCCATTAGTGATACCGCCAGTAAACTGGTTGCAGTCACTGACATTTTGAGTTCACTGAGACCCATGGTATTAATAAGCATTACAGCAATTAAACTTAGAAAATAGAAATAAGCATTCCCAATAACTGCAAGCAACAGCGGAGGATCATGACGAAATTTTAAGCAGTCCTGTAGTGACACAATAGGTCCTGCCCAGGGAAAAGGTCTGTGACTATTTGTATTTTCAATTCTTTTGATTCCAAAAGCTGCAATAATACCGACAAATGCAACTGCTACAACAGTAGCAGCGACCAATATCCTGCCAAAAGGAATTTCTGTGGCAAACCAATGCTGGTCGAGGGCAATTCCAGCAACTGCCATTCCAAGTAATATTGCAGTCGTTGTCACCAGTTTAAGAAGTGCATTTGCTTTAGTGACATACCATGAAGGATAGAGTTCCGGGATTGAGCCATTGAGGGCCGGGCCAAAGAAGGTTGACTGAAGTCCCATGAGGAACACCATAGCAAGTATCCAGTCCCAACTGAGGGTAATAATTCCATAGGCACCAATTAGCATGGCTGCACCTTCGAGAAATTTTACCCCAATAATAACCTGGCGCTTAGGGAAACGATCGGCAAACCAACCGCCATAGGCAGAAAAAAGAATAAAAGGAAGGGAAAACAACATGGTTGCCGTTCCCTGGAGCCCAGACAAGCCTGCAATAACGGCCAAAAGTAAAGCAGCCTGTTTAAAGAAATTATCGTTAAAAACACCTAAAAAATAGGTGGCAGCCATGGCAAGAAAACGAGATCTTGCAACCTGTATTTCAAGCTTTTCCTGCGAATTAATTCTCATTTATCCTTTACCTTCTATCGAATTTACACCTCAGTGAAATCAGAAGGAGGTTTTTTTAAGAATTTTATGAATTTTGATTTTTCAACAGCATTGGAATACGCATCTTCTGCACTGATCATACGTCTGTCCAGATATTCCATAATACTGTCATCTAGTGTCCGCATGCCATATTTTTTACCGGTCTGCATAACAGAGGCAATCTGATATGTCTTTCCTTCTCTAATAAGGTTACGTACAGCAGGAGTTGCAATAAGCACCTCAAGTGCTGCACATCGTCCTTTTATATCAACTCTTTTAAACAAGGTCTGAGAAACAACAGCTTTCAAAGCATCAGAAAGAGTGGAGCGTACCTGCCCCTGTTGATTTGCCGGGAAAATTTCAACCACACGATCAACTGTTTTCATGGCATTGAGAGTATGGAGTGTTCCAAAAACAAGATGCCCGGTCATTGCAGCTTCCATGGCGAGTGATACGGTTTCAAGATCACGCATTTCACCAATCATTATAATATCAGGATCTTCACGCAGTGCGCCACGAAGAGCTGCGGAAAAACTTTTTGTATGTTGTCCTACTTCACGATGATTTACGATACATTTTTGGCTACGATGAACAAACTCGATGGGGTCTTCAATGGTCAGAATATGATCTTTTCTATTTCTATTGATCTCATCAATTATGGCAGCAAGAGTAGTGGATTTACCGGATCCCGTTGGCCCTGTAACTAACACCAATCCTTTGGGGAGATAGGCAAGACGGCTAATAACCTTGGGAAGACCAAGTTGTTCACAAGTAAGGATATCACTAGGGATTTCACGAAAAACTGCACCTATTCCGTATTTCTGACGAAAGAAATTACAACGATAACGGGCAAGACCTTGAATTTCATAACCAAAGTCAACATCACCCAGCTCTTCAAAAATCTTAATCTTATCCTCCGGGCATATCTCATAGAGCATGCTTTTCAGTTCTTCATTTTCCATCTTCTTAAACTTAACACGTTCCATGTCGCCACGGATTCGAAGAATGGGCTGCTGCTCTGCGACCATATGGAGATCGGAAGCACCCTCATCATTCATCAATTTAAAAAACGCATCAATCTGAGCCATAGCCTTACTCCCTTAACTAAATATAAATATGCTTTTTAAAGTACAACTCTTCGTTTTATAAAATCAATGACTTCGTCCGGATCATCCATGATAGTTATAAGATCAAGATCATCTTCACTAATAGTTCCGTTTGCAAGAAACTGGTCTCTAATCCAATCCAGTAAACCTCCCCAGAATGAACTGCCAACAAGAATAATGGGGAAGGGTTTGATACGCTGAGTCTGAATGAGAGTCAACGACTCAAAAAGCTCATCCATTGATCCAAAGCCACCGGGCATACCGATAAATGCCATGGAATACTTCATAAACATCACTTTCCGAATAAAAAAGTATTTAAATTGAATGGATAGATTGCTATACGGGTTAGGAGCCTGCTCATGGGGAAGGGCAATATTTAAGCCTACTGAAATACCGCCAGCCTCCATTGCTCCTTTGTTCGCTGCCTCCATTATTCCAGGCCCACCACCGGTCACTACGCCATAGCCCTCTTTTACAAGACCAGCGGCAATGTTCTCTGCCATTGCATACCAAGGGTGATCAACGGGTGTCCTGGCTGAACCGTAAATGGTCACAGCAGGAACATTGAGAGCTGACATGGTATCAAATCCCTCAATAAACTCTCCCATTATTCGAAACATCCTCCATGAGTCACCAACCACACCATTGTCGAGACAATACTTTGGTTCCCGAGTCACTCTTCTCCGATCATCCATTTTTTCTCCGATCATCTATTTTTTATTCCTGTATCCTCTTCCAATCATTCAAATAATTTTTCGCATCAACCTTTGCCCTGGAATCACTGCATGGGCACGCTTCAACTTTTAGCAACCACTTTTCAGCATCTTTAAACTTTCCTAACTCCCGTGCAAGAAGCCCCTTTTGTACAAGAGCTGCGGGTCTGATCTTTTTATTTCGCAAACAGGGTTGTAAGCTTTGAAGAGCTGACTGGAAATCTCCACATTGAATCTGAGCACTGGCCAAACGTATTTTTAAACCAGGGGAATCCGGACTCAATTCAACCGCTTTTTCACAAAAACGAAGGCCAATATCATCGCCTTCATTTTCCCTCAGATATATTTCACCTAAAAGACCAAGCACCTCAGCATCGTATTCATCATAGCGCATTGCCTGCTGCAAATACTTCATAGCATCACGGGACTTGCCAATCCCATAGGATGCCTCGCCAAGATAGCGAAGCCCCTTTTCACCAGTTCCAGTTTTTTGCTGCACAGTATGCCAGGGCTCAAGAAGTTCCAGTGCCCGCTTATGAAGACCCTCTTGAATACAAAGAATCGCAAGCTGAAAACTCATATCCAATCGTGCTTTTTCTTCGCCATCATTTTCCGTTAGCTTGAGTGCTTCAGAGAAAGAATTTATGGCATACCTGTTTTCATTCATGATCTGTTGTTCAAGTCCAAGATTATACAAGGCCATAAATTTATCATTCTTATTCTGACAAGCACGTTGAAAACATTCAACGGCCAGTTTATGCCGATTCATCTGTGCATAGCAAACACCAAGACTATTTAAGAGATTACCATCGTTTGGTTCAAGAAACAAACCACGTCTATACTCTTTTACAGCTAAAACCAGATCACCATCTCCGTAATAAATATCTCCACTTATATTAAAACTTACTGCATCGCAGACTACTAATGAACCCGGTGTCAGAAATGCGGCATGACAAAGTGCTTTACGACAGTTAAGGAGAAGATCGGATTTCCTGAACGTAGTAATAGAAAAAGGAAAAGCACTGATACCACAATTTACTACTACTCCACTTGTACCTTTTTTTCCAAGATGATTGAGGATTTTTTTTCCGATCCTCAAACAATCATTCGAGTTCTTTTCAGGCAAAAGCAGATAAGATGAGGAAACAGTTGTACATAAAACAGCATTTTCTCCAACAACAAGCTTGACACTATTCAGTAATGCTTTTTTATTTAAATCAAATTGGAGAAGGCCAAAGGTATCCAGCTTACGCGATGCCGCCTGTATCCAACGCAACAGAACTTTCTCTGGTGCCGCCAAAGGATGATTAACAGCATCTTCAATTGAACTGTAATTGCAAAAAGCAAACGGCCCTCGCTTACTGGCAACATGCAAGGCTGCCCAGGCTTTTTTCATCAGTGTTTCGGAGAGTGTTAATGCGGAATCTGCTTTATCAGAGCTGTCCACAAAGGGAACAATTGCGACATGAACACGTACGCAACGTTCTCTTTTTAAATAATTCACGAGTGTTGGAGCAAACTCTGCCGCAAAACCAGAATCACAATTTTCACACAGTATCCCAAAACAGGATTGCCCCAGGTAGTACATTGGAAAACGATTCTCAATAACGTTTTTCAATAGAGAAATACTCTGATGCTGATATTTATGAGCCTGAAAGGAACTGCTTCCTTTAGGGGGTAATGAAACAAGAACCATCACCCCGGGGCTGTTACCGTCAAAAGAGTCCAGATATTCCTCCAGATGCAGACTACTTAACAATCCGGTAAGTGAATCGACACATGATCGTTTGACTAGTAAAAACTCACGAGATAGAAGAGAACCAAGGCCGTCAAGCCAATCATTTCCAACTTTCCTGAGCAAATAATCATCAAGCCCGCTAACTTTCGCCACGATCGTGCCATCACCAATTTCAAAAGGAAGAAGCAATAGATCATCAAGGATAACAGGACTCCCCTGCTCCACAGCCTTTTCAATCCCCTGACGCAGCTCCCTGGCTGATCTGTTTTCTTCAGAGATTATGGCAGGTTGTATTTCATGAGGATCAAGAAAGTTTAATTCTTTAATGGTGGGGACATTATCATAAATGACTTGTTTAAATGCTCGTGAAAATCGTATGAAATCATGACGTTCCAACCCCTTACACACATCATGATGAAAATATCCCAGCATCAGTTTTTCTGTCCTTTAGCTAAATAACTGTTCAAAATGTCAATTAACAATGGAATATCATCTTCCAGTATGGTTCTGAGATCAATAATCATTTGCTTATCTTCTATGCGTAAAATAAGTGGAACGATAAGTCCACGGAACCATCGCTCAAGTTCACTTGCGGAAGTATCTCCAGGTCGTATAACAAGCGCCCAGCTATTAAGTCCATGCTCAGGCATTGCACCACCACCAACTTTTGAAACCGTGGGCTTTAATTGAACATATTCTCTCAGTTTTACGGCACCACCGAGACGCCTTAGTATTCGCTGACCTTTCTTTTTTATATTTTCAGAAGCATTTGTTAACATGGAAAGTGTAGGAACAGATTTCAAAGCCTGCTCAAAATCATAATATTCACGCAATACCGTTTCAAGAGACGCCAGGGTAAACTTATCTATTCGCAAAGCACGGTTCATTGGATTCCTTTTGATGCGTGCAATAATATCTTTTTTACCAACTATTATTCCAGCTTGAGGCCCACCCAGCAGTTTATCTCCACTGAATGTAACAACATCAACACCTGCCTTAACAATCTCCTGTACTGTTGGCTCTTTGGGAAGCCCCCATGGTGTGAGATCAATCAGAGATCCACTGCCAAGATCTTCCATAACAGGCACCTGGTACTTATTGCCTAGAATTACAAGATCAGAAGCGGAAACCTCAGAGGTAAAACCGATTACACGAAAATTAGAGGTATGAACCTTTAAAAGCAGCGCTGTATCTTCGTCAATAACATTTTCATAATCAAACAGGTGGGTTCGATTTGTGGCTCCCACCTCTACCATCAAAGCGCCACTTCTTTCCATCACATCAGGAATGCGGAAAGATCCCCCAATTTCTACTAATTGTCCACGGGACACGACAGTGTTTTTATGAAAAGATAACGTGTTCAAAGCAAGAAGCACAGCTGCAGCATTATTATTGACTACTAATGCGGCTTCTGCACCGGTAAGATCACAAATTATTTCTTCAACAAGGCTATACCTGCTGCCTCGCTTCCCTGTGGAAAGATCGAATTCGAGATTTGTAAAATATGCCCCGGCTGTTTGTAAAGCCTTAATGGATTCAGACCCAAGTAGAGATCGCCCTAAATTTGTATGAATAACAACCCCGGTACCATTTATTACTCTTTGAAGGTTGGGGCGGTTTTTCTTTTCGATGGCTTTAAGGAAAACATCATTCCACTCTTTCTTGTTCTTGGGTAATTCCACATGCCCGCCTTCAAGAATCTGAACACGAAACGTATCTATGGTTTCCCGGATAGCTGATTTAACAATTGCGACAGGAATATTCTCAAGCAACAAATTCTCAAGAGTATCAAGGACAAGATCAATTTTAGGCAGTTTACGAAGAAGTTTATTTTGTTCGCTCATACAAGACCAAAAGTAAAATATTAGGTGAATTATCGGAAAAACTCATTTTATTATACCATTCAATGCTACGCCTTAACTGCATGAAAAGCAAATACAATTTGATCCATCGGAGTAAATATTCGGGTTATTTTTTACCTGAAGAATATACGGAACATTATGCCCTGTGGGCAGAAGGTATTTGGTGTTCGGTATTCGGTATTCGCAACTGATGACTCACATAATAACGATTCCAACAAATTTTATTTTTCCAATACATGAACATAAATCATTTTATTTGTTACAATAACAAACACTGCAGACTTTACAAAGGAACAAAAACTGACTATTTTATCTCATATACACAGAACTACAAACTTCACCCAACGAAATTTTATGAAAAAAGAAATCCTTGTTGCCGTCGACGGTTCAGTATACTCCAACCAGGCACTTTCTTACCTGTCCACTCTTTTTAAAGATCAGGCTGATATTTATTTTCACCTCTGCACTATGATCACGGGAGGTGCTTCTGTTATGACATCAGTTGCAGATCCCAAAAACTCCCTTATTCCTTCCAGTAGTACACAAAATCGAAAAAATATTTCTGCCAACCGCTATTTACACAAGGCCATTGAAAAACTTAATCGTTCTGGAATTGATTCCGAACGAATCAAAACATCTGTCCACGTATCCGGATATAATATTGCAAGAACTATTCAGCAAACGGCGACCAAAGAATTAGTGGATTCCATTCTTGTTGGCAGACAGGGCCTGAACGCCATCAGTGAAATGCTTATGGGTTCAGTGTCAGCTACCCTTTTTCAAAAATGTCGCAATACTCCTCTGTGGATCATTGACGGAGAAGTTGAATCAAACGATTTCATGGTTCCTGTGAATGGGTCACCAAACTCACTGATGGCTGTTGACCACCTTTGCCATATACTGGAAAAGAGGGATGATATCCAGATATTCCTCTTTCATTGCAGCTCCCTGTTTTCTAAAAAGCCACAATACAATATTGAACTTTTCCATAACAAATGGGACAAAGAATGGTGCGATAAATACCTCTCCGGGGATGCTTCCCTCTTTAACGGGCCTCGTCAACTGCTGTTGGAAGCAGGAATCCCTACATCCCAAATCCATATTCTTCCAAAAGTATCGCATCTTGAAGAAGCACGTGGCATCATCCGTGAAGCAAAAAAACAGAAATGTGGAACGATTGTAATGGGAAGAAGAGCTGCAGGCATGGCCAAAGGTTTGTTTGGCGGGGTTTCCGATAGAACCATCAAACGTGTTCAGGATATGGCTCTATGGATTGTTGGCTAAGGAACGTACACAAAATAACTGAACTTTTGTTACCTTATAACCGCCAGCATGAATGAGGGAATCCTTTCCAGAGTTATTCAGGAACCACGGTGATGGTAGCTGCTTTTTCAGGTTTTAAATATCTGGCACCCAGAATTTTAATATCTTCAAGAGAGTACCTTTTAAAGTCCTGGAGAATTGTTGTGGGCCACAACAGTTGTTCAGGATTTCTTGTAGACATGACCAGAACGGATTTCAGCCAATATCTGTTACTACGAACCATATCTTTTAAAGAGGTAAGCATTGGCCCCCTGGCTCGTTCAAGCTCCGTTTCAGTTATTTTACCCTTCCACATATCATGAGAAATTTTTAATACTTCTTTCTTCAACATCTCTATCTGCTGAGGGTCGACAATAAGAACTGCCTGCATTATCCCATAATCTTTGTAGATCTTGCTTGAGACATTGTAAACCCGTGGCGAGTAGGCGGCACTGAGTTTTTCACGAATAACACGCCGTACCTTATCGGAAAATATTTCTGCCAGCAGATGCAGTCCTCTGGTTTGGTTAATATCCCAGAAATCATCGGTTTTCCAAGCGAGTACCAGCATCCCCTGATCAATAGATGATGGAACAGTCAGGGCAAGACTTTCACTTTCCGGAAAAGAAACTTCTCTTGCCGGCATCTCCTGCTCACTCCTTTTCGGTAAAACCGAAAAATACTTTTCAGCCAGTGTCACTACTTTCTTTTCATCGAAATCACCTACAATTGAAATTTCAAGAGCACTGTTTTCTGCCGCTGGAAATATCCATTTCTGAATCTGCTCACTCTTGATTTTTGAAAACTCAGTCCATGGTGGCAGTCCGAAAAATCGGTTCTCCCCCGCAAGAAATTTGTCTCCTCGTAGCGCCATTGCACTTCGCACATCGGTTTCCATCTTATCATAGGATTGCTTGAATCTATCCATACTGACCCGAAAGGCATCTGCATCTATACCCGGATCAGCAAGTACACTCTGCACAACCTGAAAAAGTAGTTCCGTATCCTTATTTAACGCCTTTCCCTGCCAGCTAAAAGATGCAGGATTAATCCGAAAATTTAACTCTACGCTGGAACCTCCGACAATTCTATCCAATGCGCTCTTGCTCAATGTTGCGGTGCCTGATTGTCCAATTACCGCCTCACTTAGATGTGCTAATCCCGGAACCGGTTCACTTGATTTGCCAAGTCCAAAATTTGCGGAAATCTGTAGCTCATTTTCCTGAAAAGACGTCTTTTTGAGATTTAAAACCACATTGTTGCCAAAAACAAATCGTTTGGCATTGATATCAGGAAATTCTTTTTTACTCTTTATGGCTTGTATATTCTCAAAACGAAGGTAAGGAAATTCCTGTAAGCTCTCTCCCTTAAATGCACTTACTTGTTCTTTTTCCGCACTCTTATAGCTTGCCAAAATTACCGCTAATGGATCTTTTTCCTCAATTACAGCATTGCCGCTTACCTTCACCATGCGGTTTGAATTTGACCAGGTCTCACGGAAATTCGTTTCAACTTCGGCAAGACTCATCTTCTGGAGAACCGGTGCAATGAGTTCCCGTTCCTGCTTCGGTGACTGCATTACTCTATTATTATTTACATTTCTTATTATTGTTGCTGTCAGTTTCTTAGAATTACGACTATTGGCAGTGAGCACTTCGGACTCAAGCTCAGCAAGCAGTTCTTTTTTAACACGCTGCAGTTCATCTTCGGTGAATCCGTAAACCAGTGCCTGGCGGAGAGTGTTCTCTATACCAGCAAGAGTCTCTTTCCACTTCTCAGGATCACTGTTGGCAGAAATTGAAGCATAGGCAAACCGTTGCAGAAATCTTCCTGCATAAGTATTGGCAGAAGTAAAAGGGGTATCACTTTTTCTTGCCAGTTCATCGAGTCGATATTGAAGGATTTTGCTCCCCACATAACGAGTTAATTCCTTTACCCGTAGAGCAAAAGAATCATTTACAGGTTTCACATTCCACATTGATTCAATGGAAGTCTCAGTAATTCCCATTTCTGATTCATAATGATAAAAGAATTCAAGATCATCACGAATCATTTGACCAAAATCGGGACACTCAGGCTTATCACCGACTCCTGCAAGGCTTGTAAATTGTTGTTCGACCAGGGATTGAACAGCTTGCGGATCAAAATCACCGACCATAACAAGAACCATATTTTCAGGACGATACCACGCATCATAAAAACTTTTCATAATGGCATGATTTGCCCCATTTATAGTTTCCAAAATACCAATAGGCATCCTGAGAGGCAGCATTGTTCCCTTCATGCTAAACTCTGTTTCTTTCACATGCGCGCGATAGCCTGCAGAATCGCGACTTCGTTTTTCAGCAAGTATCACCCCGCGTTCCCGATCAATTTCTGTTTGCAAAAGGAGTGCCCCATGTGCATAATCGGAGAAGACAAGGAGCCCCTTTTTAATATATTCACTGCTCCCATTGGGCAAATTAATATCGTAAACTGTTTTGTCGTATCCTGTGCGGGCATTGGTATCTCCACCAAAACTCATACCAATGGATTGGAAATATTCCACAAGTTTTCCGGGAGGGAAATGTGTTGTTCCATTAAAGAGCATATGTTCCAGAAAATGTGCGATTCCGCGCTGTTCATCCGTTTCACTAAGAGATCCAGCCTGAATATTAAGGGACATAGCCACACGATTTTTCGGCTCTGTGTTATTCTTTAGCACATAGCGAAACCCGTTATCCAGCCTGCCAAAAACAAAGCTTGGATCAGGCTTCAAATCACTCTGTTCATGTGACCATGCCGTTGAAAAACAATCACCAAAAGATGGTGACAGGAAAAAACCGAATAAAGAGCAATACCCAACAAGCAGGGCTGTTATTGTTTTTTTATACAGAACCATCATGCCTCCTGTTCCGTTTTATTATTACGATTTCACTTCCCCTGGAAAATATGGAAGGACTGATTCTAATATGTTACCTTCAATCTCTAAGCCATGGAAGAAAAAAGAATCTATTCGCAGAAATATTTGTACATTCCTCAAGCACGACAAATAACGAGAACAATCAATGAAACTATCAGGAAAGACAGCTCTTGTACCCGGGGCATCACGCCCAATCGGCAGAGCAATTGCCAGAAAGCTTGGTGAAGCAGGTGTCCAGCTTATTCTACCGACCTTTGACTGGCCGGAATCCATAATAGAAATGGAGAACGAATTTAAACAATTCGGGTTTTCCTATATGTCCATGCCTGTGGATTTAAGATCAGAAGATGCGGTTAAAAAGCTTATGCAGAAAGTTGCAAGTCGTTTTGAAACCATTCATATTCTGGTGAATAATATTGAACGTGGCGGAATGCCCATTATTCACGGAAGCTATGACCTGCCGCATAATGCAGAACAATGGGATCTTGAAATTGCTTCTACCTTAAAAGCTAAATGGCTTCTCTTTCATCATTCTTTACCACTAATGCAATCCGCAAAAGAAGGTGCCGTCGTAAATATTTCATCAGTCTCGGCAATGCTTGGACGCAGCAGTGCCACGGCTCCATTTTTCAACGATGCCTACAGCGCAGCAAACCGGGCAATTTCTTCTTTTACTGAAACATGGGCACGAGAAGCGGCACCAACTATTCGAGTTAATGAGCTGATGCTTGGACTTATTCGCAATAGACATGGAGAAGAAACAAGAGGATGGGATGAACTCAATGACCGGGAAAAAAGAGAGCTCTCCAGTCAATGTTTACTGGAACGAACAGGAACTCCTGAAGAAGTCGCAACTGCTGCACTTTTCCTCATTAGAGATGCCGACTATATGACAGGCAGTGTGGTACGAATGGACGGCGGTGTAACGCTGGGAAGTCAGAAGGTTCCACCAATGCCGGATGGAATACTACAGTAAGGAAAATATCGAAAATCGGATTCCTTTATATTATTATAGTGCGGTATTCCGTGTTAGATATTCGACATTCGATATTCGATATTCGTTAGATATCCAATGCCCAATCAGGAATATGCTTTAAGATATAATCCTGAAAAAACTCTTTCTGTTGATCTTTCGGAACATCTCCAACTGCTTTTTCCAATTCTTCGAAATCAAACCAGCACACTTCACGATTATCATGATTGTACACTGTCAGAATACGTCTACCTTGATGGTGGATATCTTCTTCTTCCTGAATTGCTGCTACAAGTATCTTAGCTTCTTCACGAGGGAGAAACTTTACCACTTCGCTCATAATCAACTCCTTAAAAACAAGAAAAGGGTGATCAGGATCAGATCCTCATCACCCTCAAAACCAATCAAAACTCTCTTTTCAAAGAGAAGCATCTGATAAGACTCCCCCCATAAAGGGGTACTTAAAGAACTCAGACCCTGCATGGTTGGAACATGCAAATTTCGCTTCAGGCAGGTTTAACAACTGAACCGGAGCGAATACATCGGGTACATACACGAGCCCTTACCGCACTGCCATTTTCTGCAATCATACGAACTCTTTTCAGATTCGGCAACCAGCGACGTCGAGTTTTATTGTGGGCATGGGAAACATTATTTCCAGTGGCAGGCCCTTTACCACAAATCTGACAAACTTTAGCCATGACAATCTCCTCTATTGGTCTGATATCGAAAAACAAAGCGACTTTTGGATATCATAAAAATAATTTATTCTTTCAATTTACAAAAATGAGAAACTGATCTATATACCTGTTTCTCACAATAATGGCAAGTGTTTTTCATAGAAACAACGTAACAGATATTTACCCTTGGCAGCACCATGCCTGATAAGGAACGGGAACGAAATGAATCGTACATATTACGCTGCAACTTTTTCAAGTGCAGGTGGCGGAACAAAGAGCAAGTAAGTAAGCGCAGACTCCAGGTAAGCGCAGACTCCGTAGAGGTTCAAGTTATTTAGGTAAGCGCAGACTCCGTGGTACGTTCCTAAGTACTTTAACCAAATTATTTCGACCTATATCAAAATATTATTACGGGATAGCATGCTATGGTAACGATAGCGTGCAAATTGAATTGCAATCTGCCCTTACACCGTGGTATACATTCCTGTTAATCTTTCATCATACCTGACAAATGACACTATTTCACTGGGAACGTTGATATTGTAACTGCTTACAAGATCCGAAGATTTTTGCAGTAGTTACGGAAACAACACCACCATATAAAACTAAAGGTTACAATGTACAAAAAGAATCCTATATTCAGCTTTTTTTCTTCCGTAAAACTCGCACTTTTTACTCTTTGTATTCTCGCACTTACCTCTATCATCGGAACAATTATTCCACAAAAAAAGAGTATGGATTGGTATGTACAAAACTATAGTGAAGCCACTGCAAAATTTTTCCAGGTTCTCTCCATCCCCGATATGTATAATTCGTGGTGGTTTCTGGGATTACTTGGTCTCCTCTCCTTAAACCTCATCGCCTGTTCCATCGACCGCTTTCCCGGAGTTTGGAGACAGGTAAAAGCAGACAATCTTGCAATTGATTTGAAACGACTTCCCAAAATGCGCTTAAATGCAAATTGGGTTTCCAATAAAAGTGAAGAAAACCTTAGCACAGCTCTATCGAACAAATTTTCCTCCAATGGTTGGAAAACTAAGCAGCGCTCGCGTGACGACGCACTGCTTCTCTTTGCTCAGAAAGGTGCCCTGAGTCGAACCGGTGTATATATTGTTCATACCTCCATCCTGGTCATTTTTCTGGGTGCCATTATTGGTACACTTTATGGATTCAAGGCTTCTATCATGTTGCCGGAGACTCAGGAAACCAGCATAGTTTTCCAAACTGGTACAGGTAAACCCATTGAACTTGGTTTCACCGTTCGCTGTGACAGGTTTGACATTGAATTCTATGACAACGGGATGGTAAAAACTTACCGATCCAAACTTATAGTTACTGAAAATGGAAAGGTTACTATGGAAAAATCAATCGTAGTTAATGATCCATTGCACTATAGAGGTCTCACTTTTTATCAATCAAGTTACAAGGGGTATCGGGAATTTCTTTTGACCATTACCGATCAGGAATCAAACGTTGCTGAAACAGTTATCCTTCCTTTTCAGGAACAGAAGCCCCTCACAAAACATAATGCCACTATTGGCATTATTAATGCCCAGGCCATGGGAGAGACCATTACCAATATGAAAATCTGGTTTAAAAATGATAGCGGCCCCGCTTCTAAGTTCTGGGTTGATGCGGGTGATCATGTAACTATAGAACGTGATGGAAAAAAATACACCATCGCCGGAAAACAGATGTATGCTACTGGCCTTCAGGTCGCAAAAGATCCAGGGGTTTGGG
Organism: Desulfocapsa sp.; assembly: GCA_022712975.1. Lineage (GTDB taxonomy): Bacteria > Desulfobacterota > Desulfobulbia > Desulfobulbales > Desulfocapsaceae > Desulfocapsa. The sequence continues at coordinate 31,440 of JAFLJO010000032.1, read as the reverse complement.
TTGTATATATTGGATGTGGTTTAATGCTTCTCGGTCTCTATATGGCCTTTTTTATGTCTCATCGGCGTATCTGGCTGCTGATACGAAAAGGAAATGACGAAACAACTGTTCTTATGAGTGGCAATACCAATAAAAACAAAATCGGCTTTGAAACTACCTTTGATGCTTTGTCCACAAAACTTAAAACTTGCGACATTAATTAACTTAGGAACGGGAACGAAATTAGTTGGGCATATTACTTTTGCGATGGAGCAGGCTTGTAGCCTGCTCCTTTGTTGCTGGAATGATCAAAGGAATTATTGGGCTGGTCTGTGATGTCTGTTCACGTTGTTTTCTTATGCTACTGCTGCATCTTAGAAATATCACCCACCTTCAGGAAAAGAACAGAAATTGCAGTAAGTAAATTAAGACGATTACTGCGAACCGACTCGTCTTCATCCATCACCATTACTTCATTGAAAAATTCATCAACTGGAGCTTTAAGGGCAAGCATTGCTGCCAATGCTTTATCATAATCATGGGAGTCAAGCATTGGCTGAACTTCAGTATCAAGACGCATAAATACAGCTGCAAGTTCTTTCTCTGCGTCTTCCTTAAGTAATGCTTCATCCACATCTGTTGTTCTATTATCCTTAATAATATTACGAATTCGCTTAAAGGAAGCAGCCAGAACCGCAAAAGCATCCTCACCACGAATAGCAGCAAGCGCTCTAATCTTCTTAAGACTATCGTTTATATCATCAAAGTGTACCGATACCACAGCATCCACTGCTTCTCCATCAAGTCCCGTCGCGAGTTGATCATTAACAAATCGACCTCGAATAAAGGTCACTACCTGTTCAACGGTCTCAGCACCACCGTTAACTTTGTCACCATAGAGAGAAAGTGCTTTATGGACAATGTCATGAAGTGATAAAGTCCAGTCAAATTGTTCAACAATATAAAGGATGGCAAGTGAGATTCTACGCAAGCCAAAAGGATCAGTGGTACCAGTTGGAATTTGTCCTATTCCGAAACATCCACTTAAGGTGTCAAGTCTATCAGCTAAGCCAACTACTGCACCAAGAGCTGATGATGGGAGTTCTGCTCCTGCACGTTTGGGATAATAATGTTCCTGGATAGCCAGTGCAACCGCTGCTGTTTCTCCATCGTTCAAGGCATAGGCTGCTCCCATATTCCCCTGAAGTGAAGGAAACTCACCAACCATGCCCGTAAGAAGATCCGTTTTACAAAGACGGGCTGCACGGCATGCATCTTCCACACTATCTGGTACAAATTGTTCAGCCAGCAATCGTGTCAGTTTCACAATGCGATCTGTTTTTGCAAGCATGGTTCCCAGTTTTTCCTGGAAAATAATGCCTGTTAGATCGTCGAATCTATCATCAAGTTTCTTCTCTTTATCACCTGCAAAGAAAAAGAATGCATCTTCAAGGCGTGCTCGTAAAACACGCTCATGTCCGGTACGTGTCAAATTAATATCTTTTACTTCAGTATTATTTACTGCGACAAAATGTGGCAGGAGTTGCTTATCCTGATCCACAACCGGAAAATATTTTTGATGCTCCCGCATGGAGGTAATCAGTGCCTCATCGGGCAACTGAAGAAATTTTTCATCAAAACTGCCACATACACCAAAGGGTTTTTCGACCAGATTACAAACAGTATCCACCAGAGCTTCATCAACAGCAACTTTTGCAACATTTGGATCAAGAGTATCTGCAACGGCCTTTTCAATTTCAATAAGTACGCTGTTACGCCTCTCCTCCGGGTCAACTTGAACAGAGACATCCTGAAGAGTTTTTCTGTAACCTGCAACACCATCCATAACAACATCTTCATTTGCCATAAAACGATGCCCACGGCTCATATTTGATGCACTTATTCCCTCGTAACTATAGGGAACGAGCTTGCCATCATAGAGAGCCACAAGCCACTGAATGGGACGGGCAAAACTTGATGCATTATCCCCCCAACGCATGGACTTGGCAAACGAAAACCCAGACATCAGCCCTTCAAGAATAGCCGGGAGCAACTCTATAGTTGCAACACCCTCACGTTCCTGAACAAGCATTAAATATTCCCCTTTGTCTGTCTCCACAACTTTCAAATCAGAAACATCAGCACCTTTAGATCTGGCAAATCCCATTGCAGCCTTCGTTGGATTACCTTCAGCATCAAACCCTGCCTGTTTAGACGGCCCCATCAGTTCTTCTCGGGCATCCGGCTGAGAAGCTGCAAGTCCTTCTACAAGAAGTGCAAGACGACGCGGTGTGCCAAGAGTTTCAACGATACCATGGACAAGATTCAACTCCTTTGCCTGCTTGATAAAGTTCTTCCTTAACTGTGCAAGTGCAGGTTTTTGAAAGCCGGCAGGCAGTTCTTCAGTTCCAATCTCAAAAAGTAATTCAGACATGTTAGTATTCAGACAAAATTTTAAATTAATGTGCGTTATTAAGGAATAGAATCCATGGTGGCAAAAGTGGAATAGCCTTCTGCAAGATTTTCAACTTTTAACGAAAATGACTTGATGGCCTCTTCACAGTCAAGACTTTCTGCAATTCTTCTGGTGAGGGATTCTACAGTCATACTGTTTTTCCCCTGAATGGGTGCCATGTTCTGTTCTTCATCAATGGCTCCTTCAATAAGCGTTATAAGATCTTCTATCCAGATAAAATTTCGAAATTTCACAACAGTCACAGCTTTCCCCCACTGTCCTAATGAACGAGGAAGCCCCTCCCCTATACTTTCAGCAAGAGGAAGAGCTACTGGAACCACAATCCTGAATTTAAGATCGACATTTTTTTCAAGAGAACCATGCAGACAACACTCGTATCTGCAGGATTTTAAAAATTGGTGATTTTCTTTTTTTCCAGTAAGAAAATAGGGGAAAGTCATCTCAATATGAGCTGCCTCGGCTTCGAGTTTTTCTTTCATTTCTTCAAGAATATAACGAAAATTACCAATATCAATGGCACCGTGAAAACGGTTTAATATTTCGATAAATCGGCTCATATGAGTTCCCTTGAAATGATGAGGGAGGTTCACATACATATTTACCGTTGCAATGGTTTGTTGCTTAGACCGTGCCTTATCAAGCACCGTGATTGGGTAAGAAATGGTTTTGACCCCCACCTTCTTGATATTGATCCGGCGGTGATCCTCCTGACTCTGGATATCTTTCATAATGGATAGTGGGAAATGAAAGTCTAAAAGATGACGATCAAACAGATGAAGTAGTTAAGGAAGATATTTACGGACAGCCTCTTTCAGATCACTAATGTCAGAAGATTTAACAACATATTCATCACTGGCCCAGGCACCAAGATCCTGCTTATACTCACTATATGCAGAACTTAAAATAACCGGTAGTTCAGGATTATTCATTTTCATCTGGCGCAGGGTCTCAATTCCGTTCATACCTGGCATCTGAATATCAAGAATAACAAGATCAGGAGATTCCTCCTTAAATTTCTGTAATCCTTCTTCACCGGTATAGGCCGAAATTACCTCATAACCTTCATCTTCCAGCTCCTCACGATAGAGCATCTGGATACCTTCTTCATCATCAACAAGTAAGATTTTTTTCATAGGATCCTCTATGATATTCGTTCCAGTGATTCCCGCAGATATGTCGCAGCTTCTTCTGGGGGCATGGGATTGATATAAAAACCTGACCCCCACTCAAAACCTGCAATGGAAGTAAGTTTCGGTACAATTTCAAAATGCCAGTGAAAATGGTTCAAATGCTGTGAACGCAGGGGCTGAGTGTGAAGCACGAAGTTATAGGGAACATTGGGAATACATCCATCAAGCCGACTAAGACTTTCAGAAAATATTTCGGCGAGCGCCAGTATCTCTTCTTCACTCTGCTCATGATACGCAGAAGAGTGTTTAACAGGCAATATCCACATCTCAAAAGGAGTTCTGGGAGCAAAAGGTGTGATGGTGATAAAAAACTCATTTTTACAGACCACCCGTACATCCTGCTTCAATTCCTGATGAATGATATCACAATAAACACATCGTTCTTTATATTTATAATAGGTGAGGGCACCAGCCAGTTCAGACTCTATTTTTCGTGGTAATACTGGGAGTGCAACAAGCTGGGAATGGGAATGTTCAAGGGATGCCCCTGCAGCTTTCCCAAAATTTTTAAATACAAGGACATAACGAAATCGTTCATCCTTCTCCAAATCGCGAATACGCTCCTGAAAGGCCCTAAAGACCAAGGCCGTATGTTCGGGGGGCATTCCGGAAAAAACATCTTCGTGTTGGGGCGACTCCACAATAACTTCATGGGCACCAATCCCGTTCATCTTGTCGTAAAGCCCTTCTCCCTCACGATTCAGATCCCCTTCAATGACAAGTGCCGGATATTTATTAGGGACAACCCGTACCTTCCATCCCGGAGAATTTGGAATATTTGAATGACGACCATATACCAGTACTTCATTTGGGGTAGTATTTTCATTTCCCGGACAAAGAGGACAAAAACCACCGGTTGTAGGTGATTCCATAATAACAAAATCCGAAGGTCGTTTCCCTCGTTCCTGGGCGATGATAATCCATCGCCCCAGTACTGGATCTTTTCTTAATTCTGGCATTTAGGCTATTTCCTCTGAGACTTTTCCTTGGATTCCTGGGCAGTTTTACACTCAATACAAAGTGTTGTAACCGGCCTGGCTTCAAGTCGTTTTAAACCAATAAGTTCATCGCAACTGTCACATTCACCAAAAGTACCATCTTCAATTCGCTGCAGAGCCTCTTCGATCTTAGAAAGCAGTTTCTGTTCTCTTTGCCTGATTCTGAGCTCAAAATTACGGCCTGACTCAGCACTGGCACGATCATTGGGATCGGGAATATTTCCTGACTGATCTGTTAACTCTGCCAAGGTTCTTTCCGCTTCTTTCAGAATATCTTCACGTTTGGCTGTAAGTTGTTCCCGAAAGTTATCCAATACTTTCTGTTCCATCAAAGACCTCCTATGTTAAGGAACGTACGCTAAATAACTTGAACATCTTATTTAGCGTACGTTCCTTAACATAATACGTTATATGAAAATTTGAAACATCATATGGCTAAGGAACTCTTCATCTGCCTTGTTACCATCAACATTCAATATAAAAAGAGACACTATTCAGGTCGAATAAATGTCCCGCTCTTTCCGCCAGTTTTCTTTTTTAAACAAATATCACTAATTATCATCGCTTTATCAACAGCCTTACACATATCATAAATGGTTAGTGCCGTGATTGAAACTGCTGTCAAGGCTTCCATTTCGACCCCTGTTTTTCCGGTTATGCCAACAACTGCCTCTATTTCAATTTGTCTGCTGTCGTCATTATATGAAAAATCAATGTTTATTTTAGTCACAGCCAGTGGATGGCAAAGGGGTATAAGACTGTCCACTTTTTTGGCAGCCATTATTCCTGCAATCCTTGCAACACCAAGAACATCACCCTTGGCCATGGATCCGTTTTTCACGAGATCGTACGCTTCCTGGGACAAGGTAACTCTGCCACTGGCAGTTGCCACTCGTTCTGTCTCATTTTTTTTGCTGACATCAACCATAATAGCATTGCCCTCAGCATCAAAATGAGAAAATTCCGGATTAGTATTATCAACCATTTGTATTACTGTACTTATTTATCTTTTTTCCCAATAACTTCATGAAAAAGCTTGGAAAAAAATCCTTCATTTTCTTTATGCTGACCATATTTCTGACAGAGCTCGTCAAAATTCTCCAAAACCTTCTTCTGCTCGTCACAGAGATTAGTCGGCGTTTTTACCATTAATTGTACTATCATATCACCCCGACCGCCGCCGCGGAGGCTTGGAACCCCTTCTCTTTTAAGAGTATACCGTTCTCCCGACTGGCTGCCTGCCGAAATATTCATCTTTTTCTTGCCATGAATCGTTGGAACATCAACCTTACAACCAAGTGCTGCCTCAACCATGGAAACAGGAAACTCACAATAGATTGTATGACGGTCTCGCTTAAAAAAATCGTGTTCCTGAACATGTATTACAACATATAAATCACCGGAAGAACCACCTCGTCTTCCACCTTCCCCCTCACCCCGTAAACGCATCTGAGCACCAGTATCAACACCGGCAGGGATCTTCAGTGAAACCTTCTTTTTCTTATCCACCAGTCCGTTGCCGTTACAATCATTACAGGGTTCTGTAACGATTTCACCCTCCCCATGACACTGGGGACAAGGTGAAGCAACCTGGAAAAACCCCTGTGATCGAATCACCTGCCCCCTACCATTACAACTGGGGCAGACCTCACGTTTATGGCCGGGACGGCAACCAGTCCCCTCACACGTCCAGCAAGTATCACTGCGATTGATTTCTACTTCTTTAGCAAGCCCGTGTACGGCTTCCATAAAGCTTATTTCAATATCGTAGCGAAGATCATTTCCAGGCAACGGGCCATCGCGTCGTGTACGTGTTCTATTGCCACCACCAAAAAATTCCCCGAAATGTTCTCTAAGCCCTGAAAACATATCCTCGAAATTCCCCGGAGCCTGATAACCGCTGTTTTTCAGACCTTCATGGCCGTAGGTATCATAGATCTTTCTTTTTTGAAGATCGCTGAGAACCTCATAGGCTTCGGAACATTCTTTAAACGCAGCCTCAGCTTCCTTGTTATCCGGATTACGATCCGGATGATACTTCATGGCAAGCGTGCGATAAGCTTTTTTAATTACAGCACTGTCAACAGATTTACCAACGGAGAGTACTTCATAATAACATTTTTGCATAATTCTTTTCTTTTACACTATGCTGCTTTTTCTACTTCTACAGTCTCTTCTGCTTCAACCACTTTAGCTGCTTCATCTTCTGCATTGGGTAAACCCTTAACATTTTCAAAGCTAACTTTACCGGCAGCCACTTCACGAAGGGTCATAACCACTTCCTTATTTTTTCCTTCAACAAGGTAGGGTTCACCATGTCTGTGCTGACGAATTCGCTCAATTGCAAGATGCACAAGATCAAAACGTTTATTTTCACCAACGGTTTCCAGACAATCTTCAACGGTAATTCTTGCCATTTATAATCCTCTATAAGTAATTTATTCCCTTGTTTCTATTGTCAAAGACAAGAAAACGGAAACTATTTTTCAAATCAATAAGTTGAACATGATGCCCTGCGGGCAGAAGTTATTCGGTATCAGGTATTAGGTGTCAGTGCTCTGCATGACAAATTATTTACTCCTGTTACTTTTTATCAAAGGGATTTTTTAAAAGCATCGTCTCAGCCCGATCAGGCCCAACAGAAACAATAACCGGTTCAATTCCGGTAAAATCTTCAATACGTTTTATATAATCTTTTGCCTTAACAGGGAGATCATCATAATTCCGAACGCCTGTGATATCCTCATCCCAGCCAGGCATCTCTTCATAGACAGGAGTTACCTTTGTTGCCTGATTAATGTTAGACGGCATAGCTGTTACTTTTTGACCATCAAGGTCATAGGCATTGGCCATCTTCAGGGTTGGCTGTCCACTTAAAACATCAAGCTTGGTGATGGCAAGTCCGGTCAAACCATTCAACCTGGCCGCATCGGCAGCGACCACACCATCAAGCCAACCACACCTGCGAGTACGACCTGTTGTAGCACCTACTTCTCCACCTTTTTGCTGTAGTTCTTTGCCAATTGAATCAAAAAGCTCCGTTGGAAAAGGACCTTCTCCAACACGTGTGGTGTAGGCCTTTAAAATTCCGATTACAGAATCAATATGAGCCGGCCCGAAACCAGAACCATTACAGGCATTCCCGGCAATGGTGTTTGATGAAGTTACGAAGGGATATGTTCCATGATCAATATCAAGCTGAGTTCCTTGGGCACCTTCAAAAAGAATGTGTTTTCCAGCTTTGCGGGCGACATCAAGTTCAACTGAAACATTTCCGATAAAAGGAGTTAACTGCTCTGCAAATGTTTGAAATTCAGCATAGATTGTATCAAAAGAAACAGATGTTGATTTATATTTAGTGGTGAGCATAAAATTCTTCTCCTCCACATTAGCTTGTAGCTTCTCACGAAATAGCGAGTCATCAAGAAGATCACCAAGCTTAATACCGGTGCGCCCAACCTTATCCATATAACAGGGACCAATACCACGACCGGTTGTACCAATCTTCTTACCATCTGCAAGAAATGCTTCCTGGGCATGATCCATGCTCTGATGATAGGGCATAATAAGATGAGCATTTTCGCTGATCAGCAAACGATCAGGAGTCACTGGCAAGCCTTTTTCATTCAGTTCGTTGATCTCGCCGAGTAGGACACCGGGATCAATAACAACCCCATTTCCAATCATGCAGCGTTTATCTTCGTACAGAATACCAGAAGGAATGATATGAAAAACAAACTTTTTACCCTCAACTACCAGTGTATGACCAGCATTATTTCCGCCCTGAAAACGGACAATACAATCTGCATAGCGAGTCAGAAGATCGACTATCTTACCTTTCCCTTCGTCACCCCACTGAGCACCAACAACTACAACACTGGACATTTCCTCTCTCCTGTTCACTCTATTTTTTTTACACCATCATACTCTATCAGAAAAAAAAACCTGCTATATAATGGTGCATCTATCATGTAACAACGAACAACCGCAACAATATAGTCAGACCGCGGATGAAAGTCAATCATTTGCAGATCTATATCCAATACCAGATCGGAAAATTTAAATCAGCCTGGATATCTTTGCAAAACTGCCTGAGATAATTATGTTTTTTCTAGCAATCTTTCTTTGCTCTTTTCTGCCTGCTTTGACTCCGTGACTGTTTTTAATCTACTGTTTTTGGGTAATAACGACTGACCACAGGCTGACAGCCCCCCCCTTGGAAGTCTTTCAGTGCTGGTACCTGATGACCTGGTGAGATCCGCCATCCTTGACACCAGTTTGCAAATACCTTACATTTGCCATGCAGTGTCTGGATTGTTTTTTTCTTGTTGTCCATCCGGCTTTACCACCTATACCGGCTTACCGTTCACCACCGGTGTTAGAAAAGAGAGGTTAATAATATATGTTTGGCATTGGTTTACCTGAGCTTATCCTTATACTGGCACTTGCCCTGATTGTAGTCGGCCCTGACAAATTGCCGGATCTCGCAAGATCCCTTGCCAAAGGGATTCTTGAACTGAAAAAAACTGCCAACACTCTGAAAGAGAGTCTGACAGAAGAAGGAAATCCCCTTGCTGATATCAAGCCAGAGTTTGATAAAGCTGTTAAATCCCTAACCGATGATGTCATGGGTGAAGATGATAATAACAATAAGTGGACAGAGGCTGATCGTAAAAAAAATTACTACCCAAAAAGTAGCGAAGAAAATAAAGCTTCTCAAATAATTGATGTGGAGTCTAAAACAACCACAGGAACTACCGAAGACAAACAAAATACTACGCCTGAAGAGAAACCGGCAGACAATTCAAAAACTAAAGAGATACACAAAGAACAGGCCAAAGAGGGGCAACAGCGCTAGTGTCCTTTATCATCAAAAGCCTTGAGCGATTTCGGCCACACCACAAGGAACTGCGCCAGAGGCTCATCAGGGTTTTTGCGGGGCTGGTTATCTGTTCGGGAACTGCCTATATCTTTTCAGAGGAGATTGCCCGTTTCTTCATGGTGCCCTTGTTTGACGCCAGCCCCCAGTTGGTCAGCCTGGTTTATACCAGCCTGCCTGAAGCCTTTCTCTCTTACCTGAAATTATCACTTCTTGTCGGAATCGTTGCCAGCTTTCCTTTCACACTTTATCAACTCTGGATGTTTATATCTCCGGGGCTTCGTAGCAATGAAAAAAAGTTTGCCGTGACAGTTGTATTCTGGGCCACTCTTCTTTTTGGAGCGGGAGCCTTATTTGCTCTGTTTGGAGCGTTGCCGCGCATGCTGCTTTATTTTATGAGTTATGCAAGTGACAGCCTGGAGCCACTTCCCAAATTTGGTTTATATCTCACCTTTGTTGCCCGTACAATACTTGCTTTTGGTCTTTCCTTTGAGATTCCTTTTTTAATGGTAATGGCTGGAAGGGCAGGATTTGTCAAAGCCAAATATTTTCGCAGTAAACGCCTTTATTTCTATGCAGCAATTGTCTTTTTGGCCTTTTTGCTCACAGCCGGTGATGTCATGGCCACAGGACTTCTTGCCATCCCTCTCTTTTTCCTCTACGAAGCAGGAATATTTCTTACTGTATTGTTTGGGAAAGCAAAGCCAAAACCTTCTGTTTAAAATTAGATCTTTCGATACAAAATCACATCATTTCCTATCAAAACACGCTTTACTTGCCACTTCTCTGCAAGCCACTCCATTGTTTTCCCAGAGAAGAAACAAACGTGTGTGGGATCGTTTTTATAATGCCATCCAGAAAAAGCTGCTTTATCCAGTGCAAGCTTAGTCATAATCCCTAACCAGCCGCCAGTTTTTAGCAGAGACCAGAGAAGTGCAAAATCCTTTGCTGGATTGTGAAGATGTTCAACGACTTCACTGGCTGTTATAAAATCATACTTTCGTGTAAATTTCCGTGTATCTGGAGCATAAAAAGGGTCAAATAGACTCATTTCGTGCCCCGCTTCCTCAAACATTACAGAAAGTGTGGGGCCTGGCCCGGAACCAAAATCAAGCCCGTGGCTATTTGCATGTATTCGTGTTTGAAGGGGAATAAACAGACGAGAGAGAAATTTCCGATACCCTTGATCATCCGGGGAATTTTGATGTTTATCGTATTCAGCCTTCTCGGCTTCTCGTTCAGGCAATTGTGATGGAGGGACAAAAGTTAAATCACAAATGGAGCAGCGGTGGTATTCACGATGCTTATCACTGTAAAATAAGGCATTACTCTCCATGGTTTTACACAAAGGGCAACGCATAAAATTATCTCCAGGCATCTGTTTTACTGTCTTAACCAGGCAGGATTTCCTGTTTCAGGAGACAGCAGGAAATTCTGTGGTTTGGTTCACCTTTATTATCATAAGAGATGGTATCCGGCTGCAGAAGCTTATTCATGATGCACCCTTCAGCAATATTCAGCTGAAAGAAATTATCTTCAGTCAAGCCTGTCCTGTGAACAAGCTTATCGTCCTTAATTTCAAGTGCGTGGATAGGGTGATCCTCACAAAGAGGACAGCGATAGACACGTCCATTAGGAAAAATAAAGAAATTTTCCGTCACAATCCCGGCACATTCAAACACCTCGTTCTTATCGAGAAAGACTTTTGGAAATGTTACATGGATACCTGCTTCAGCAGCCTGTGTTGCAATGCGAGGTACAATGTCAAGCCACTGTTCAGGACTCACCTGCCACCCTTGCCCCCCAGCGGGCTCCTGAGCGGAATTCCCACGAAGCCCGATCACCTGAATAAAAAATCGATTCACACCAATTTCAGTAAGGAGTGGAATCATTCTATGGAGATGCCCGATATTCAAGCTTGATACTGTATAGATCACAGACACATTGTATTGCATCTTAACAGCCCTGCGCATATTAGCCGTGCATATATCAAAAACACCTTTCCCACGAATGGGATCGTTCACCATTGCGTCAGGGCCATCAAGACTAAAGCTTAAATAATCAAGTAGCTCAGGACTTGTTTTTTCAAGCAGATCATTAAACAGATATCCGTTTGAATCAACAGTTACCGCCATCCCCAATTCTTTTGCCCTGCTAATACCGTGAGCAAGATCAGGATGCATGGTGGGTTCTCCTCCCAAAAATATCACGTTTGTTTTTTTATTCGGATTGGCAAAAAGTTCCAGCCATTTTTCCATGGTTTCTCGTGCTAGAGTAGTTGTACCATGTTGGCCGGTATTGATATAACAGTGTCGGCAGGAGAGATTGCAGGCAGTAAGAATATGAAAGAAAATATTTCGTTCTCCGGCTTGAAAGCCGACGGTTCTGGCGTTTGAAGTCATTTTTTTCAGATGGCAAGCTAAAAGTGTGAAAACTAAAGAGTAAGGTATTAACTTACGTAAATATTCGGGTTGTGCGAAAAGTGGTTAGGAACGGGAGCTGTAAATATGAGGTGCTAGCCGAGTATTTACCAACTTACTGGTTCAGTGTATAGTTGGCAAGCAGGGAATCTTTCCAATATAGATTTCCGGGATTTGAGAAAAATTGCTGAAATAACTCAAGGCTTTGCTCACGAAGGACATTTGAGATAATATTTATTTTCATTGCAGCATAGAGGGGGGGTAATTGTTCGAGTGGGAGATTCGTTCCACCTCCCATAACATCCTCATAGGCATACACCATATTCCTGACACCATTCAAGATCATAGTGGAATAGCACATGAGACATGGCTCCATGGTGGAATACACAGTCACTTCTGTTACCGGTATACTTGTCTTTTGTGCAAGAAAACTTCGCAGAGCAAGGATTTCTGCATGATCTATCTCATTTACCGTCTCTTTCAGTTGCTGCGTATGGGTGCGTTTTCCACTGGCAATGACCTGCCCCTCATAAACGAAAACTGCCCCCACGGGAAACTCTCCCTGTTCCAAGGCATCTTGTGCCTGCTGAAGTGCAACATACATGTATTTTTCGTGATTTTCCATGGCGCTCTATTATTACAGCTTACGAGCAAAATGCAATACAGATTTTGCCAGGGAAAGGCCAGTATATGCAAATATTACACCACAATTTTTTCGTCACCTGTACTTAAAAAAATTTCGTACCCTACCAGTATGTAACGTTTTTCCAAGTACAGGTGGCGGAACAAAGGGCAAGTAGGTACGCGCAGACATCCGAGATCTTCAAGTTATTTAGTGCCTTATACTGGCTTACTTACTGTTCAATCAGTGTTAGTGTACATTCCTAAGCCTTCAGTTTATTGTATCTTTGTATGACTAGGATTACAGTATAACAAAGTCTCGGAAAAAAGGAAAAATCATGGAGAGGAAAAGAATATGGAACTAAAAAATAAATGGGATGTCGATTCCGCGATGCAAGTCCTGCAACATCAGACAGTGGATGCCAAGCTCTGGGCAGAGGCCGTAGAATGGCTAATACTCTATGGCCCCGATGAAATACGGGAAATACTTCTCAATTCATCTGGCACAGCAACCCACAAATGTTTTCCTGAATTACAGGCAAAAGGCTACGCTCCAGACGGTCAACCCTGTTACAATGTTGAAGACTTGGCTAAAAGTCTTCAAATCAGTGAAACTGAAGCAAGAGAGATGATTCAGAAGAAGGAGAAAAGCCATCAAATCCATCATTTCATTGATGAAAAAGACACAATGAAACTACAATAAAAACCTAACACCGGTGATGAACGGTAAGCCGACACTCTCTCTTCTTAAAGGATTTGTCATGACGGAAACACGAAGACGAACCATTACCAAATCACTGGTTTGGCGATTCATCGGCATTTTTTGGACCTGGGGAGGAGCCTATGTTATCCTGCTTATGCTCCCGAATGAACAGAAAACAGCGATTGTTATAGCTACTTTGGTTACAGCTTGGCACCATTCGACTAGAATGTTTATGTACTACATATATGAAAGAATTTGGTGCCGTATACAATGGGGTAAAGAGAATACCATTTTAGAAAAAACAGAAAATACAATCTCCACCAAAGAAAGACTGGCCTGGACAGGTGGCACACTTGTTTCATTAGGAATCATTTTTTGGCTTCTGCTTGGAATAACACCGGTAATCAAAAAAGACCAAAAAGTTCTGATACAACAAAGAACTAAACAGAGTTCTTCTGTAATGCCGCTTGGTGATACCAAAACGTATTAGAATAATATGTAAGGTTTTAGTATCTTACACCGCATTACCGTTCTTCACCGATGTGAGTTTTTATTGCAAACGTATGTAACCAGTTACTAGTTATCAGGTATCGGCTGTGTCAGCACAGTAAAACCGCAACATTGTTACGAGAGCAATGGCGCTACTGCATGAAATTGCAGCTAGTTAATATCGTCAGAAGGAATTCCAGTAATATTCTGTTCTCATCACAGGAAGGATACAAAATGGCAAACTTTGATTATGACATTGCAGTGATTGGCGGAGGAGCAGCAGGCCTGACGGTGAGCGCTGGAGCAGCACAACTTGGGGCAAAAACACTCATCATCGAAAAAGAACCCGCTCTGGGAGGCGACTGTCTTCATTTTGGTTGTGTACCTTCCAAAACTCTGATCAAGTCAGCACATGTTTATCATACTATGAAGAGAACCGCTGATTACGGCCTGCCAGGCCTTGAGCTTCCACCAGTTGACTTCAGCCTTGTTGCAGCCCGAATCAAATCCGTCATCGACAAGATTCAAGTTCATGACTCTGTAGAGAGATTTTGCAAACTGGGAGCCAAAGTAGAATTTGGTGCCCCCAGATTTGTTGATGAGCACGCCGTGGAGCTAAACGGCAAAACAGTTTCTGCCAAAAACTGGGTGATTGCAACTGGTTCGTCCCCTTCAACACCACCCTTCCCCGGCCTTGAAAATACGCCATATATTACCAACAAAGAACTGTTTTACCTCGATACTCTCCCAAAATCACTCATTGTTTTAGGGGCTGGTCCCATTGCAGTTGAGATGGCTCAGGCTTTTGTCCGGCTGGGAAGTGAGGTCACTGTGATCCAACGCTCGAGGCAAGTCTTAAGTAAAGAGGATAAGGATATGGCTGATATTGCCATGGCATCCATGGAAGCCGATGGGGTTTGTTTTTACCTGGGAGCCAGTATAAAGCAGATCAAAGATCTTGGCAATGAACGGCAGGTTGAAATTACCGACGCCCAGGGAAACGAGGTGCGCCTGACAGCATCAACGCTGCTGGTGGCCCTTGGGCGTCAACCCAACACTGAAGGTCTGGGACTGGAAAATATTGACATCAATATGACCAAAAAAGGTATTATAGTTGATAAAAAACTCCGAACAAACCACTCTCATATCTATGCTCCAGGTGATGTCAATGGTTCCTATCAATTCACCCATGCTGCAGGATACGAAGGAGCTATCGTATTGAGCAATGCTATCTTCCATCTTCCCCGTAAGGCTGACTATACCTGGATGCCCTGGGCCACCTATTGCGATCCGGAGCTAGCCTCCATTGGTATGAATGAAAAAGCAGCCAAAGCAGCAGGACTCGACTATCAGATCTGGACAGAGCTTTTTGCGGAAAATGACCGGGCCATCGCCGAAGGTGAAGAGTGCGGCAAGCTCAAAATGATCCTCGACAGTTCTGAAAAACCTTTGGGTGTCCAAATAGTCGGACCCAGAGCTGGAGATCTTATTGGTGAATGGGTTGCCATTTTAAACGGCAAGGTAAAACTCTCGACTCTTGCCGGCGCCATCCACCCATACCCAACTCTTACAGAAATTAATAAGCGCGTTGCCGGTTCCCTTTTGTCACCCAAGATCTTTTCACCCACTATCAAAAAAGGGTTGAAGTTCTTCTTTAATTTAAAAGGGGCCGCCTGTGAACCCTCATCGGAGATTCGTTAATCAGGAACGGGAACAAAATAAGTTGTTGAATTTTACAAGGTATTAACAAGCCAACAATGATAATGAAGATCTTGAGGTCGTGAATAAGTTCATGTATCGGAAAATTAAAGTTTTGTGGGAATTGTTCCTATGTCTGTTTCCGAAAACCTAATACCGAACACCTAACACCTACTGCCCGCAGGGCATCATGTTCCGTGATCAATCTGGCTAATGGCCCTACGACAATTGCCTGTTAACGGAGAAAGCTAAAATGAACAAAATTCTCATTAATAAAATAGCAATACTAGTGGCTGGTGGAGTTCTTGTGTCCATTTTTTTTACCCTTGATCTCCAACAGTATCTTACTCTTGACTATCTCAAGGAATCGCAGGTCCGTTTTGCCACTCTTTACCAGCCTAGCCCTGTTCTTGTAATTGGTGGTTATATGGCGATATATATACTGGTTGCTGCACTCTCTCTCCCAGGTACCGTCATTCTCACCCTGGCTGGAGGGGCACTGTTTGGTCTCACCACAGGGCTTATAATTGTCTCTTTTGCCTCCTCCATTGGTGCAACTCTTGCCTGTTTTGTAGCCCGTTTTGTCCTGCGAGACTGGGTACAAAACAAATTTGGCGACAAGTTGAATACTATCAACGAAGGTATTGCCAAAGAAGGTGCCTTTTACCTCTTTACCCTGCGCCTGATTCCAGTGTTTCCTTTCTTTGTTATCAACCTGGTTATGGGCCTGACCAGAATGTCACTCTTCACTTTTTATTGGGTTTCCCAGCTTGGAATGTTGGCTGGCACAGCTGTTTTTGTTAACGCTGGTAAAGAACTGGCTAAGATTGACTCTTTAGCGGGAATTCTTTCTCCCGGCTTGATTGGATCTTTTGTTATCCTCGGGATTTTTCCCTTAGTTGTCAAAAAATCGACAGCCTTCATAAAAGGAAGAAAAAAATGAAACCGTTCGAGCTGTGCGGGTAGAATTCTGATTTAGGCCTATCAATTAAGAAAGTACATAATTTTAGCACGATAAAAACAATATCCTTAACGAGTATAGAACGAACAGCAACCTGTGATTTCAAGTACTTATATATAGATATTGGCATCCTACCCGCACAGCTCGCCTTTTTTCAAAGACTTACCAGAAGACCCTCCACCACTGTCTACATAAACAATGCTGCAATATGTAGTTAAAATGTCTATGAAAAATGTTTCGGCTATGATTTAATAAAATAATGAAGTTTTTAGACTGAAAGCCAAATCTCGCACAAATTTAAAGAAATCTTAGAGAAGGTCTCCATAATTTTCACTTTTGGATAGTTGTAATCCTCAGCGAATTGTATGAACACACCAAACTTACAGCGATATCATGTTGCCTCCGGCACTTACTATTTAGGTAAGTCAATGGAGTTGACACTTAGTGCCCCCTTAGGAACCTGTGTTGGGGTGGCACTCTATGATCAAGAGAATGGAATCGGTGGACTACTTCATCTGCTGCTTGACAAGCCGCCATCACATGTGAGCAGCTTGCAGCCAGAGAAATACGCCCAAACCGGACTACCAGTTTTTTATGATGCGCTTTTGGATCTGGGAGCTTCACGGAAAAACCTTAGTGCCTGGGTTGCCGGAGGTGCTCTTGTTGGTCCTTTGCAGGAATACGATTTGGCACTTGATATTGGTGGACGCACGACCGAATGTGTTATGGAATTTCTCGCCAGGAAACGCATAAACATTATAAAATCAGAAACCGGTGGTTTTTTCACATGTGTTTTGAATCTCAATATGAAGACCTGGGAATGCACTATTGAACCGGCTGGATTTGAAAAATTTGCTTTGAAAGATCGTGTCCAAATACCTACTACGGACGAAATAAATCTCTCAATTGATACATTGCAACCTATTCCGCAGGTTGCATTGAAAATCTTTCGGCTCATCAATGAAGATAACTATGATATCGCACTATTGACTGAGGAAATGCGTAAAGACCAAATTCTTAGTGCCCGCACGATAAAGCTTTGTAACTCAGTTTATTTTCCAAACAGGAGCACTATCGCCTCCATGGATCACGCGTTGGTCTATTTAGGGCAAAAAAAATTGCTCAAATTTGTGATTGTTGCTGCCATAAAAACTTTTTTCAATCAATCAGGTATGGGATATTCTCTATGTAAAGGAGGTATTTATCATCATGCAGTCGGAACTGCCATTATTGCCGAAGAGATCGCCAGAGTAACTGAAAAAGTAGATCCTTCTTTGGCTTATACCGGGGGCTTGCTGCATGATATAGGTAAGGTCGTTTTGGATCAACATATCCAGGCTGTGTTCCCGCTTTTTTATAGACAGTTTTACGAAGAAGGGAAAAGTTCTTTAGAAGTTGAAAAATCCATCTTTGGTATTGATCACCAGGACGCAGGCAGTACCCTGGCACACCGATGGTCATTTCCGGAATCACTGCTTGAAATCATAAAACACCATCACCAACCTGAGAATGGTGTGCAATTCAAAGTTCTTGTTCACATCATTTATCTGGCAGACCTTCTCATGTCCAGATTTCATGTGGGTTTAGAGATTGAGCGCTTAAATACTGATGCATTGGCTGGACGTCTGGAAATATTGGGGCTTTCAATTGATTCATTTTCGGATATCGTTGATATGATTCCCGTTAACGATTTGGAATTTTCATCAAAAATGGCCTTGGCAAGTGATTAATTCAAAAAATAAAATTCGAAGGATTTAAGATATATGAACCATATGGACTCTTACAATACATTTATTTATCGATCGCTGTCCCATATTATTTTTTTAATCGTTCTGTGTATATCAACCACAAGCGTTGCCAATCCAAATCAATTCTCTCAGGATAAAACTCTTTTAATTGGAATTAATAACGATTTCGCCCCTTTTGAATTTACAAATACAAAAGGAGTACCTGATGGATTTACAGTCGATTTAATGTCGGCAGTTGCAAAGCAACAAGGGCTGAGTATTAATTTTATGCCCGATACATGGAGTAACATTCGTCGTGATCTGAAGAACAGGAAAATCGATGCGGTCACAGGGATGATGTACTCAAAAGAAAGAGATAAAATATATGATTTTTCTGTGCCCAATGTAATCATTCCCTATATATTAATTAAACGAAAAGATACCCAGATACAATCTCTTGATGATGTTAAAGACAAGGAAATCATCGTCGTTGAACATGTTTATGCACACGACTGGCTGATTGAAAACAAAATCACAAATTCGATCATTGCTGTAAAAAGCCCCACCGAAGCGCTCCGACTTTTGGCATCTGGTAAACATGATTGTGTCATTATTCCTCGCCTGCATGGACTGGATCTTTTAGATGATTTAAAAATAAACAATATAGAATCTGTTGGTCCTCCTGTTCTGGTACACAAATTGAGTTTTGCCGTGATTGAAGACAATTGTGAACTTTTAGCAAAACTAAATGAGGGGATATTTGCATTACACCAAACAGGTGAGTATGACGAAATTTATCTTAAGTGGTTTTCCGTAACTAAACAGAGCAAGGAAATCCGCAAAGTGACAACGTATGTTGTACTCTTTTTTTCCCTGATTATTCTTTTATTTCTAATGGTTTTATTTTGGAATTGGTTTCTAAAACGGGCGGTACACCGTAAAACGAAAGAACTTTGTCAAAATGAAGCTAGGATGAAACAAATAGTGGAAGGAATTCCAATCCCTACGTATGTGATTGATGAAAATCGTAAAGTAACCCATTGGAACAGGGCTTGCGAATTGTTAACAGGTGAAACGGCTGATAAGATAGTTGGCACAAAGCATTACTATAAGGCATTTTATGATAACAAAACATACTCAATTGTTGATCTTTTATTAGATAATGTTTTGACTAAACGCGTACAACAGCACGATAGTACAACCTATAGAGAATCATCTGTATTGAAAGGAGCCTACGAGACAGAAGTGTACTTCAGCGATCTAGGTGTAGATGGAAAATGGCTCTATGGAACAGCTGTACTACTTAGAGACGAAACCGGAAATATTAATGGTGCCATTGAAAGCTGGCAGGATTTAACAGAGTCCAAACAATTAGAGAAACAGTTAATTCAATCACAAAAGATGGAGGCTATTGGAACACTAGCCGGCGGTATCGCCCATGATTTCAACAATATTATGACAGTGGTAAGCGCCCATGCACAAATTGCCTTAGTAAACGTGTCAAAAGAATCCTCATTAATTGAGAATTTGGAACAAATCCTTTCCGCTGGTAAGCATGCGAAAAAATTAGTGAATCGGATTCTTACCTTTAGTCGCCTAGCTGAAGTTGAGATCGAACCTATTCAACTCAGTGAGACAGTGAAAGAAACACTTACACTATTTAGACCTTCATTACCACCGAACATCAAAATGCAACAAGTTATACAATCCGATGCTTTGGTTATGGCCGATGCAACTCATATTCATCAGATAGTGATGAATTTGTGTACCAATGCAAAACATGCAATGTCAGACGCAGGTGGAGTTCTCGATATCGGGCTATCTAATGTGCAGATAGATGAAGATCAAGTCAGCCCCCAAGTCGATCTGATATCAGGAAAATATATTAAATTGACAGTCAGTGATACTGGTCATGGAATTCCACTGGAAGTCCAAAATAAAATTTTACAACCGTTTTTTTCAACTAAAAAAAGAGGCGAGGGTACCGGCATGGGGCTATCCGTTATCCACGGAATTGTAAAACAATATGGCGGGACAATTGATTTTACCAGTGAACTCGACAAAGGGACACTATTTCGAATATATTTGCCAATTGTTGAGACTAATGCTTCCGGTGAAATAAAAACCCAACTCTGACAATTATTATCCTTAACCCTTGGGGAAAATCATCTCCTCCGGAACTATAAACTGGTCAAATTGCTCAGCAGTAACTAAACCAAGCTTCACGGCTGCTTCTTTTAAGGAGCACTTGTCACTGTGGGCAGTCTTTGCAATTTTTGCACTGTTTTCATAGCCTATATGCGGGTTTAAAGCTGTGACCAGCATCAGGGAATGAGCAAGGTTGTCTTTGATCTTATTCGGTTCCGGTTCAATCCCTGCCGCACAATGATCGTTGAAAGAGCGCATAGCATCAGCAAGAAGTGTGGTGGATTGCAAAAAATTATAAATAATAACCGGCTTGAAGACATTGAGCTGAAAATTACCTTGGCTGGCAGCAAAAGCGATAGTGGTATCATTGCCAAATACTTGACAAACTACCATGGTCAAAGCCTCGGCCTGGGTAGGATTCACTTTTCCAGGCATAATTGAACTACCCGGTTCATTTGCAGGAATTGTTATTTCACCGATTCCGCAGCGGGGACCACTGGCAAGCCAGCGAATATCATTGGCTATCTTCATCAGGTTGGCAGCAAGAGCCTTTAGGACACCACTTGCCGCAACCAGCGCATCATGGGAAGTAAGTGCCTGAAACTTATTGGGCGCAGAAAAAAAACGCTTCGCCGTATATTCTGTAATTTTTCCAGCTACCCGATCACCAAACTCGGGATGGGCATTTATTCCGGTTCCAACAGCAGTACCGCCGATTGCGAGCGCACGTACATACTCCAGCGTATCTTGTAATTGCTTTCGATTGCTGTCAAGCATCGCAACCCAGCCACTGATCTCCTGCCCCAGAGAGAGAGGTGTTGCATCCATCAAATGGGTTCGTCCTATTTTAATAATACCTTTATACTGTTGCGCCTTGTTATCCAGTGTGTTGCGTAAAAGAGACAGTGCAGGAAAGAGAATGTTTTCCACTTCGACAACAGCCGCAATATGCATGGCAGTGGGAAACGTATCATTAGAACTCTGTGACATATTGACATCGTCATTTGGGTGAACCAACCTGTCTCCGGTAAGACCACCACCCAGGATCTGGGTAGCACGATTGGCAATCACTTCATTGCAGTTCATGTTGGTCTGGGTGCCACTACCAGTCTGCCAGACAGAAAGAGGAAATTCATCCTCATGTTTTCCTGCAAGAATCTCGTCACAGGCGCATATAATCGCCTCCTGTTTTATGCGGTCAATTTTTTCCAGATTATGATTTACAGAGACACAAGCCTTTTTTAACTGCGCAAACGCATACAGTAAAGCTGATGGCATTTTTTCCATTCCGATGCGGAAATTTTGCAGGCTGCGCTCAGTCTGTGCCCCCCACAGGCGATCTGCAGGAACTTGTATATCACCCATGGTATCTTTTTCAATACGATAATTCATACATTCTCCATAATTTTAAAGACAAATTACTGAAAAAGTGAGGCTTGCCATGACAAAAATTAAAAATATCATTGCCAGATAGATTCTCGTGGAAATCCAACAGTTGAAACCGATTGTGTCCTTATTGAGGGCGCACTTGGTCGGGCTGCTGTACCATCTGGAGCGTCAACGGGATCTCGTGAAGCCATTGAACTCCGCGACAATAGAGAGATTCCACCCGTTTTCCAGGTAAGGGAAGTGTAAAGAAGCTCTTCTTAGCAAGGATGCTTCAGAATTCTGTGAAGCTGAATGCTACAATCTGGTATCGGAAAAGAAAAAATTCACCGCCACAGAAATGGTCGAGTTATTTGAAGACTGGTGCGCAAAATATCCAATTATTTCCATTGAAGATGGTCTTGCTGAAAACGATTGGGACGGCTGGAAGATTAAATGAAAACGAAAAGTGAAATGTAACTTCTAATCTAAATCTTTCACCTCTCTATGTTTTCTATGAAGAGCCGCTTTCGCCATAAGGTGGGCACTAACTGGAGCAGTCATGAAAAGAAAAACTACAATCAATAATTCATCAAGACTTATAGTACTTTTAAAATAATAGAAGTACAGCGTGGAGGCTATTAAGATAGAGCTAAGCCCTAAAGTAGTAGCTTTTGTTGGACCATGCAGTCTCATAAAGAAATCTGGCAGCTTTACTATGCCAATTGAGCCAACTAGAGTGAAAAATGCACCAATAAGTATAAGTATTGCAATTATAATTTCCAAATCAAATCCTTATTCAATAATATCGCCACGAAGCAGATATTTGCTAGTCGCTACTGTCGCAACAAATCCCATGAGGGCAATAAGTATTGCGATCTCATAATATAGACTATTTTTTAGATACATACTTACCAATACAATGAGTGCTATTGAATTAATATAGCATGTATCAAGTGCTAAAACTCTATCAACAGTTGTAGGTCCAACAATCAAACGATAAAAATTGAGTATAAATGCCATAAAAACCATTGTAATTGCAATCAGTAAAACATATTCTAACATGATTCAAAAATCTCCATAAGTGGTTTTTCGTAACGAGATTTTATACTCTCTATTTCACCATCCATATCATCTACATGTAGAGCATGGACCAAAAGAATTTTTTTATCCAAACTAATATCAGTTGAAACTGTGCCTGGTGTTAGTGATATAGTACTTGCAAGAAGACTTATAGTAAGGTTATTTCTTGCATCAAGAGGAATCTTTATAAAACTTGGTTTTAAAGAGCTATTGGGACCCAATATACGTATTGCTACTTTGATGTTCGCTACTACAATATCATATGCCACTATAAAAAAAAAGTGGATAATTTTTTTTGGATTTTTTACATGAATATCCTCTGGCCAAAAGCTGGAGGAAAACAAAGGAATTACAATTGCCAGTAGTGAACCAAGAACTATATGCCCATTAGATACAGTGTTATTGAGCAGTAACCAACATACTAAAAGTAGAATACTTAATATAGGATGGGGAATCCAACCCTTTAGTCTGGCTTTAATCATCTCTCTTCTCCTGCATAACTTTAGAGATATATTCTTTTGTGCTAAATATTTCCTGAGAACTCTTTAGAGTAAAATTAGTAACACTATTTGCAAACAGAACCAAAACGAAGCTGATTGAAAAAAGATAAATAATGGGACTATAAATTTTATCTGGCAGAGTTATGTTGATAGATTCCTGGCTGTCTTGTGTATCATAAAAGATAAGAGAACCAGTCTTAGCTAAAGCTATGATCATAAGTAGACTGCTTATAATCATAACTGAAAAAACAACTCCCATATACGGGCTTTCAAGTCCTCCATAGAGAATCATTGTTTTTCCAAGAAAACCTGCGAGAGGAGGCATTGAAGATATTGCTATAGCATACGCAAAAAATAGCCCACCAACGAAAACGATACTTTTGAATTTTGGTGATCTTACTATCTTATCTTTAAATTCTCCCCTAAGCGTTCCTATCGTATCGGCCAATAGAAAAAATCCTCCTGCTATAAAAGTGGATTGAATTAAGTAGTAAATCGCTCCACTCATTGCAATGGTACTGTTTATTCCTATCGATATTTGAAGTGTTGCAGCTGAAGCTAGCACAAAGTATGCAACTTGCTCTTTAAGTGTCTTCGCACTCATGATACCAATTGTTGCTAAGATAAGAGTTATGAGTCCTAAGCCCAAAACCCAAGGGACATAGTAGTAACTCAGGTCCCCTGCAAGTGGACCAAAAATTGTACCATGAACTCTTATGATGGAGTATATGCCAACCTTGGTCATAATAGCAAACATGGCAGCAACGGGTGCACTTGTATTAGAGTAAGTTCCTGGCAGCCAAAAGTATAGTGGAAACATAGCAGCTTTAAGTCCAAAAACAAGCAGCAAAAGCAGACCTGAAGCTGCAACTACTCCTTGATTTTGGGGAGTTAATTCGCTTACTCTTACTGCCATATCTGCAATATTTAGCGTACCTAGCACTCCATACATTGCACCAATGCCAAACAAAAACAGCACCGAACCCACCAGGTTTATAATCATGTAGTGCAGGCCAAATCGAACTCTTTTTTTACCATTACCGTGCAGTGCTAATGCATAAGAGGATAGTAAAAGAACTTCAAAAAAGACAAATAAGTTAAAAATATCGCCTGTTAAAAAGGCTCCATTTATGCCAAAGATTAAGAGCTGAAATAATACATGAAAGCTTATCCCTTCTCCATCTACCTTTGACTTAATTGCATACCATAAGCTCCCAATACTGAGCAGTGAAGTGACTAAAAGCATTGTTACAGATAGACCATCTAATACAAATGTGATACCAAAAGGTGCTTCCCAATTGCCCATTTGGTATACTAACGTATTTGAGTCTAACACTTTTAATAGTGCTATGATATTGACAACATTTAAAACAATTACTGTTAGTAATGATAAAAATTGTTGCGCTTTATGATTTAGTATTTTTGCAAACAGAATCATCATAGAGCCAAATAATGGTACAAGGATGGGTAGTATTACAAGATGACTCAACTCTTTTCTCCTCTGTTTTTCTCTAAACCTTCTGCATCAACATGATCACTATCTAACTCTTTTCTTGCCCTAAGCGATAATACTATCAAAAATGCTGTCATACCAAAACTTATCACAATTGCAGTCAATACAAGTGCCTGAGGAAGCGGATCAGCGTACTCAGTGACTCCTTTTTGTAGAATTGCCGGTTTATCTATATGCAATCTTCCCATTGCAAATAAAAATACATTCACCGCATAAGATAGCATCATCAACCCAAGAATTACTGAAAAAGTTCTTGACTTTAGTATTAAAAATATTCCACCACTTGTTAAGAATGCAATACATAGTGCTATTAAAATCTCCATATCTACTCTCTCTCACTAAGCTTATGAGATTTCATATTAACTTTTCCAAGCTCTACTAAAATCATAACGGTTGCTCCAACAACTACTAGAAAAACGCCTATATCAAATGCTATTGCACTTGCAACTTCAAATTTCCCAACAATTGGCCAGTTCAGATAAGTAAACGCTGAGGTTAAAAACGGGTAACCAAGGATCATCGAAACAACACCGGTCAAGGCTGCAATCAATACTCCAGAGCCTATTAGAAAGTGTTTATCAAAATTTAATCTTTTGCTACTCCACTCTATTCCACCTGCCAGATATTGAACAATAAGAGCAACTGCCGCAATCAAGCCTGCGATAAATCCACCACCAGGAAGATTGTGTCCTCTTAGAAATATATAAACTGCAACCAAAAGCATAATAGGTAACATGAGTCCCGTTATGGTTTTCATAATAAGTGGATGAGAGTCTTTGCTCCAGTTAAAGCCCCTTGCATCAAAAGACGGTGCATGGAGGCGCAATCCTTGAAGAACTGCAAATATACCAATACCAGCTATACCAAGCACAACAATCTCACCCATGGTATCAAGAGCCCTGAAATCAACCAGGATAACATTTACAACATTTGTTCCGCCACCACCACTTTTTGAATTTTCAATAAAAAAGTTTGAGATTGGATTGTACTCTCTGCTCATAACAGCGACAGCTAGCACAAATGCACCAATTCCTCCAATAATAGCGAGAAAAGCATCAGAAGCAATCTTCAATTTTGACGACTCTTTTGGTGAAAAAGGTGGCAGATAATAGAGTGCCAAAAGAACCAAAACAATAGTAACTAACTCAACACTTATTTGAGTTAAAGCTAAATCTGGTGCAGAAAATCTAAAAAAGATCAGTGAAACAATTAATCCGACTACACCAATAATAACCAAAGATATCAGTCGTTGACGATGTAAAAGTATAACGCTAAGTACAGTGACAAATAGCATAAGAACTATAATTACACTAGGTATGGTTATACCTAAGAGTTCTTCTGCACCAAAGAGTTCGCCATTTCCGTAAATTGTAAATCCAAAAATACCGAGAATAAATGTAGATATTATAAATGCATAAATTGAGTCGTGGATTCTTCCTTTGTGAATGGCACAATCAATCTTTTTTGCTACTTTAAACATTGATTCTATAAGTAAATTGTAGGGAACTCTAGCATCAATTCTGGATAGGTATCTATCGTAAAGAGTGAAAAGCCTCTTCTTTTGCCAATACATTATAATGCCCATAAGAACCGCTAAAAAACTCATAAGCAGAGGAATATTAAATCCATGCCAAAGAGAGAGATGTACTTCGGGAGGAGTAGTTTGCAATACTCCAAAAACTGCAGCTTGTAACAGCGGATAAACTATTAACATGGGGATAAGACCGACTATTACACAGCCTAATGCAAGCAGATCAATCGGTAGCTTTATGGCCCTTACAGGCTCGTGAGGAGTAACGTCCAGTTTGTCTGTTTTTTGACCAAAAAAGAGATCACAAACAAATCTAATAGAGTATCCGACAGCTAATCCGCCAGCCAATGTTAGTAGCACAGGAACTACTATGGAAAATCCATCTACCACAGCCCGTTCCATAATCATCTCTTTGCTGATAAATCCATTAAACGGAGGAATCCCAGCCATAGAAGCGGCGCATATCATGGAGAGAGTTGCAACATGGGGCATAAAAGAGAATAATCCACCAAGTTTTTTTAGATCTCTTGTTTTTGTTTCATGGTCAACTATACCAACAATCATAAACAGTGCGGCTTTAAAAGTTGCATGGTTTATTATATGAAAGACTGCTACCTGAGCTGCAAGGGGAGTTGAAAAGCCAAAAAGAAGAGTAATTAGTCCCAAATGGCTAACAGTAGAGTATGCGAGTAGAGCTTTTAAATCATCTTTAAAAAATGCAAAAAATGCACCAACAAGTAGCGTTACCACCCCGACAGTTGTAACTATTATCATCCACTCAGCTGTTCCACTAAATACAGGAAAAAATCTAGCTAATAGAAAAATCCCAGCCTTGACCATAGTTGCAGAGTGCAAATAAGCAGAGACTGGCGTTGGAGCAGCCATAGCGTGAGGTAACCAAAAATGAAATGGAAATTGAGCTGACTTTGTTAAAACTCCCAAAATAAAAAGAATAAACATGGGAGTAAATAGCGGATGAGCAACAATGATATCTCTGTTTTGCAGTACCACACTAAGTTCATAAGAGCCGACCATGTTGCCCAAAATAAGCATACTGGCAAAGAGTGCCAAGCCGCCAGCACCAGTCACAACAAGAGCCATCATAGCCCCATCTCGCCCATCTTTTTTATATTGCCAAAAACTGATAAGTAAAAACGAGCTGAGTGAAGTAAGCTCCCAAAAAAAGACAATTTGTAGAATATTTTCTGAAAGTACAATACCTAGCATTGAACCCATAAAAAGGAGCAGATATGAGTAGAATCTCCCCATAGAGTCTCTGCTTGAGAGGTAATATCTAGCATAAAATACTATAAGCAGGCCAATACCTGAAATAATGTACGCAAAGAGCATACCTATCCCATCTAATCTGAAAGAGAAGTTCAGATTTATACTCTCTATCCACACCCACGATTGAATAAGTACCTCATTGTTAAAAGGTATATGTGATAATTGAAATAGTACGTTAATAGCAAGAAGTGTTATGAAGCCAGCACCCCAGAAACTTAGTAGTCTATGGGCTTTTGATAGATAAGCAACCAGAGCTGCACCTAAAAAAGGAAGAAGAACAATAGCTGGCAATCCAATAGTAGTTAATGTCATATATTCTATTCCTGAATATGATGCCCTTTGGGCAGAAGGTATTAGGTGCTCGGTATTAGGTATTGGGTATTAGACATTAGATATTAAGTAAAGGTATCAAAAACTGACAATTTATATAGGAAAAATTCCCACATAAATTTTAATTTTTCGATACATGAACAAAAGTCCTAGTTATAATAGCTTCTGAAAGATCCCTTCCTCGTAAAATTGATGATCATACAAACACAATAACACCACTTCATATAACCATTCGCAACAATAAATACAAAAGATCTGTCAGAACATCAAGATTATTCGTAAAAAAACGGTACGTAGCGAGATAACAGTTGCTTCTGAAATTAAAAAAAAGACGTACGAATTCTTCCTCGTTCATGCCCTCTGCTTCCTGCATAAGGGAACGGTTTGCGGTTTTAGGTTTACGGTTTACGGTTTACGGTTTAAAGAATAAAGGATCGGTTTTAGGTTTTTTCCGCATACCGCACATCTCGTCCTTATCATTTCTTTTGCAGTACAGCATCAATCTGTTCTTCTGTTAATTCGTTTGTAATAATGACTTCGCCGATTGTTGTGGGAAGTACGTAAAAGACAGAACCGGCTATGGATTTTTTATCAGTTTTTATATACGCTTTTATTCGTTCACGATCCATTCCTTCCGGAATCTCTGTTGGCAGGCCAAAAGAATGGATAAGCGTTGCCACCCTACCCGCCTCTTTTCGCTTACATAGCCCTGATGACACAGCAAGCCGAAGAGCCGCAACCATACCGATTGCAACGGCGTGCCCGTGAATAAGACTAAAATCTGAAGCAGCTTCTACTGCATGTCCAATAGTATGTCCAAAATTTAAAATACGTCTTAAATCAGCTTCGCGCTCATCTTCTGCAACAACCTCGGCCTTAATTTTGCAACAGGTTCGAATCATCTCCCGGATAACCACAGGATTGAGTGCAAGGATAGCATCCAGATTTTTTTCCAGGAAACAAT
This sequence comes from Desulfocapsa sp., assembly GCA_022712975.1. Taxonomy (GTDB): domain Bacteria; phylum Desulfobacterota; class Desulfobulbia; order Desulfobulbales; family Desulfocapsaceae; genus Desulfocapsa. The sequence continues at coordinate 2,578 of JAFLJO010000032.1, read as the reverse complement.
AAAACTGAAAATCCCTGATTACACCGTATTTGATCACCTCAGCAACTCCGCCAAGGAGTTCTTCAACAGGAAGAGTGGTGAGCACTGCAGTATCTATATAAACTACTTTTGGCTGATAAAAAGCGCCTACAAGATTCTTTCCTTCCGGGATATCAACCCCGGTTTTACCACCAACAGAACTATCGACCTGTGAAAGCAATGTGGTTGGAATCTGCACAAAAGGGATACCACGCATATAGGTTGCTGCAAGAAATCCTACGAGATCACCTGTCACACCTCCCCCAAATGCAATAAGTCCTGATGAACGATCAACCCCCATTTGAGCCAGTTTACTTGAAAGCTCTGCAAAGAGTTGGAGATTTTTTGAAGCCTCTCCTCTTGGAAAAGTGAGCATTTCGACACTAATTCCAGCCTGTTCAAGGGTAGCCATCAATGTTGCCCCATAGAGCTTTGCCACATAATCATCAGATATGACTACATAACGTGAAGCAATATTTCTGTTTACCAGATCAGCACCGATGGTTTCCATGATGCCGTCCTTAATAAAGATGGGATAGCTACGCTCTCCAAGACCAACAGTTAACGAATATTCAGACATAGGCTTATAGTAAATATCAGGAATTTATATTTCAAAATTTTTTTCTAAAAAAAAGGGAGATACCACCAAAAGCAGTATCTCCCCATAAGACTTATGCAAGTCCGTCAAGCAAATTACATAGTGTCGCCAGAAGCAGCACCCTGCATTTTGACCTCAACTTTCTCGGTCAAACCAGCATAGTACTCTTTCAGGTGATCAAGAACTTCTTCACGACCAAAATGGTCTACGATCTCAGCACCTTCAGAAAGGGCTTTACGAAGTTTGGTACCGGACAGAATTACACGAGACTCTTTGTCATGTGGGCAGGTACGAAGAGAAGCCATACCATCACACTCAGTGCAGTAGAAGGTCCAGTCAATTTTCATTGGTTTGCAAAGGAGATCTTTTGCATCATCACCGGTCTCGGGGATGCGATCAAAAATGTCCTGAGCTTCGAACAGACCATAGAAATCACCAACACCAGCGTGATCACGACCGATCAGCATGTTGTTAACGCCGTAGTTCTGACGGAAGGTAGCATGAAGGAGACCTTCACGAGGACCGGCATAACGCATATCAAGAGGATATCCAGCGTTGATTACGTTCTCTTTTACGAAGTAGTTTTCAATCAGGATATCGATAGCTTTTACACGAACAGGTGCTGGGATGTCACCTGGCTTGAGGTTACCGATAAGAGAATGAATCAAAACACCGTCACATACTTCAACAGCGATTTTTGCAAGGAACTCATGGGAACGATGCATTGGGTTACGAAGCTGAAGTGCTGCAACGTTGGCCCATCCACGCTCGTCAAACATTGAACGGGTTTGAGCTGGAGTAAGGTATACGCCTGGATACTCGGCAGGATACTCGCCTTCGGAGAGTACTTTAACAGGACCTGCAATATTCATATCTTTCTGAGCCTGAACCATGATAACGCCAGGATGATCTTCAGGAGCGAGTTTCCAGAAATTTCCGTCTACAGATTCTTCGCCTTCACCCATGAAAACTTTTTCACATTCCCACTTTTTATCATCAGCAGTCATCTCAAAGGTTTCTTCTATCTGCATGGTAGCGAAAATCTCGCCATCTTTAACGAGAGCAATCTCGTCACCAACATTGATACCTTCAGATTTGTCAACATCCAGGGTGATGGGTACAGGCCAGAAGGTTCCGTCGGTCATAGCGAAATTCTCACAAACGCCTTTCCAGTCACCTTTGGTCATAAAACCGGTAAGAGGAGAAAAACCACCGATTCCCATCATGATCAGATCGCCTTTGGCACGATCAGAAATTTCAACCTGTTTCAGACCTTTTGCTTTCTTAAGCTCTGCATCACGATCAGCACCGGTAAGCAGTGCACAAACAAGACCTTTTCCACCATGTGGAGCAACCAATTTTGAAGCCATAATGATTCCCTCTAAGTTAATTTTCAAAAACGTACTGATCCAAGTTTTTTTGAAGCAGCAATGAAATGAACAAGCATTCAGTTAAGCGTATACATATATAAATCTGTGAGGTGAAATGTCAAGGAAAAACATTGGCAATTCAGTGGCTCCGGTCAAACACTAAAAAAGCGAAGCCGCAAAGCATTAGAGACTACAGATACAGAACTGAGTGCCATTGCGCCACCTGCAATCATTGGATTCAATGCAGGGCCACCAAAAAGGGTGAGAAATCCGGCAGCAACAGGTATTCCGACGACATTATAAGCAAATGCCCAGAAAAGGTTCTGACGAATATTACGCATCACAGCACGTGACAGGCCAAGAGCTGTGATCACCCCATCGAGATTGCCCTTCATGATAACAATATCCCCGGATTCGATGGCGATATCAATACCGGTTCCCATGGCAATACCGACATCGGCCCTGGCTAGTGCCGGAGCATCGTTTATACCGTCTCCAACCATGGCGACCCGAAGTCCTTCTTTTTGAAGATCCTGTATTATATCTGCCTTTTTATCGGGTAAGACCTGTGAGATCACCTCCGTCAGCCCTG
>JAFLJO010000133.1 GCA_022712975.1 Desulfocapsa sp. | reverse complement strand
AAACCTACTCATTTGTTACTCCTTGGCTGTGGTTGTTGTCGAGGCAACTCAGCCTTGGAATAACAAATTACTGATCAAAAGGCGAAGCCTCTGATCTATGACCTTGCCCAGAGGGCAAGGTTTTCACTGTTGATAATAAAATCTATTTGGTGCTACAGGCAACCGAGCTGTGCGGGTAGGGTGCCAATACATATAAGTACTTGAAATCACAAGTTGCTGTTTGTTCCATACTCATTAAGGATATTGTCGTTATCGTGCTATAACTATGTACTTTCTTAATTGATAGACCCAAGTAAGAATCCTACCCACACAGCACGCAAGTAGTTGAGTTCAACAGCTACCCCAAACCAGGCAAAATATATTCGCTGGTTCAGGGATCGAGCAGGATTGAAACCATGCAGTACCAAAGAAAGTTACTGTTTCTGTGTATAACCATGAAATGCGTTGTACGGTTTAAGTAATTCGTCAGCTTTTCTTTGTGCTTCCGGAATGACTTCTCCCACAGTTTTTTTACCGGTGACAACTGCCTGGATCGCATCTCCCATTGGCTTAGCCACAGCAACTGTCTTGAAAGTTGAGTACCACGGCCCGGCATATTGAAGTTGATCCAAAGCCACAGCCGCATCTTGGTTTTTAATCATAAATTCCTTCATTACCGGCATCTCATAGCTACTTTTCCGTGGAGCAAAATAACCGCTGAAACGACTCCAGGAGCCGAGCTGTTCAGGTGCTGTCAGCCATGACACAAAGTCCCAGGCGGCAGCACGCTCTTTCTCGGTAATTCCTTTGAAGATAATCATTGAAGCACCGCCAATGGGGACACCGTTGCGGACTTTACTGGGCACAAAACCAACATTATATTTAAATTGAGCGTTATTTCGTACATGTGAGAGGGTTCCTGTACTGAGAATCATCATGGATGTCCTCCCTGCAAAAAAGTCAGTAGAAACCTGTTTTGAATTTGTGATACTGGCTGGCATGATACCATGTTTGTGAATAAGGTCGGAGTAAAACTGCAGGGCACCACGAGTTGTTGAGGTATCGTAATACACTTCACCGAGGTAATGTGCGTTGTAGTATTGACCTCCATTTGACATGACAAACCCTTGGAAAACCCAATTCACATAATTATATTGCATGGGTAGCATAAGACCATAACGTGTGGTTTTTTCTCCCTCTTTTTTGATAAGCTTTTTACCGACAGCCACCAGTTCTTCCCAGGTTTTTGGTGGATTGTCTGGATCAAGTCCTGCTTCACGAAAGTGATCAGCATTTATATATAAAATTGGTGTGGAGTTCTGGAAAGGAACAGCATATAGCTTGCCATTGACTGTGGCATTGGCGTGCAGTCCCGGCCAGAAATCGCTCAAAAAAGCAGCTGTGGTCTGCTTACTTTCCTTTAAGAAAAATTCAATTGGTTCAATTTGTTTATCAGCTACAAATTCATGAATAAAATTAGCGGACATCAATGCTACTGCAGGAGGGCGTCCAGCTTTCACTGCTGCAGAGGCCTTGATGCTTGTTTCTTCATAGCTTCCGGTAAAGGTGGCTATGACCTTTACATCGTTATTCATCTCGTTGTATTGTTTAACCATTTTCTGCATTTCACGGGTTAACGGCCCCTGAACCGAGGTCGGAAAGTAGAAATTGATTTTTTCCGCCGCAGCTGACAAAGAAACACCAATCATTAAAATGACTATTGTGGCTGCAACCGGCAGGGTTATTATTATTTTTTTAATTCTGTTAAAAGACTTCATGAGTATCACCATGTTAAAAGTATTGGAAACTGAAAAAAACTGTCAGCAATTATTAAGGGTTTTTGTGTTTTAATCCATACTGTTACCTCCTTGTCATTTATTTAATCCCAGAAAACATAAAGCTGTTGATAAACTGTTTCTGGAAAGCAAAAAAGAGTAGCATCAGGGGCAGCATCACAAGCATGGTTCCGGCAGCGATAAGTCCCCACTCAGAAGCACCTTCAGCACCGCGTGTAAAGCTGGCAAGGCCAATGGTTAATGTTCGTTTACCAGGTGAATCGGTCACCATCAAAGGCCAGAGATACTCATTCCAGTGGGCAACTACGCTGACAATGGAGAAAGCAATTAACGCCGGCTTTGCCAGTGGAATAAGTACATAACGTAGTACTTGGAACCACGAACATCCATCGATGACAGCTGCATCTTCAAAGTCACGTGGAATGGATTTAAAGGTCTGACGAAGGAGAAATGTACCAAAGGCGGATGCAAAATATGGAGCCATTACTCCTATCAACGTATCATACAAACCTAATGTCACCATGGTTTTGAGATTTGGCACTATCAGGATTGGCGGCACTATCATGAGTTGCAGAAGGAACAGATAAAAAAGAAAAGTCCTGAATGGGAAATCCAGGCGTGCAAAGGCATAGGCGGCCAGCGTAATTGTGACTAGCTGTACAGCCAGGATACCAATAACGATGATAATCGTATTTATGTAATAGAGGACGAACTCCGTACTTTCCCAGGCCATTCGGTAATTATCAATGGTTGGGACAAAATTTGGCCACAGGGACGCCATATCCAGTCCACCAAAAGTATGGGGACGAAAGGAAGCTGTTATCATCCATAGAAAAGGTGCGGACCATACAATGGCAACCGTGCTGATAAGCACAAAAAAAACAGCTGCACCTATATACTTTTTAAGATTCATAATGTATCCCCCGTTCCATGGTACGGATACTGAAAAAGGAAATAGCCAGCAGAACCATTACACTAAGGACAGTTGCGGTGGTTGCTTTTGCCAGATCATTGAATTCATGGGCATTCTGATATATGTAATACAGCACCAGGTTGGTCGATCCCATGGGGCCTCCAAGTGTCATGACAATTACATGATCCACATGGGTAAAGACATGTATGAGAGCTATGACAAACACGAAGGCACTGGTTGGTCCAAGCAGCGGCAGTGTTACATAACGAAGTTTCTGCCACCAGCCTGCTCCCTCAAGCGAGGCTGCTTCATAATATTCCTCCCCGATCCCCTGAAGCCCTGCTATGAAAAAAAGCATGTAAAAACCGGCATTCTTCCAGATAGTCAGCATCATCAGTGAGTATAATGCGTTGTCGGGGCTTCCCAACCAGTCAGTGGATTGTATACCAAGCTTTGCCAAGTAGTAATCGAGCAACCCGATGCCTGGAAAATAGATAAACATCCACAGGGCAGCCGCAGCAACCAAGGGGACCAGAGTGGGAAAAAAAAGCAGCGACCTGATACAATTTTTAAAGCGGCTGGATTGTGTCAGGCAAAGAGCAAATCCAAAACCGATTACAATACTGGGGATCACCGTACCGATAGCATAAATAAAGTTATTTTTGACAGCAGTGATAAAATTTTCATCGTTCAAAAGGCGGGAGTAATTGTCAAACCCGACAAACAATTCTTTATCAGCACCGTATGGTCTGTGAAAAAAGGAATCCCACAACACCTGAACCATGGGGTAATAGGTGAATAGTAAGAGGAACAACAGGGCAGGCGAAAGGTATAGCCATGCTTTTATGTGTTCTGCATTGAAAAAAGATTTCACTAATCGCTTTTTGCCATGTGTAGTTGTATTATCTCTCATATGGAACCCTTTTGTGCGATTCCTGCCAAAGGTGATAGGCATCGACCATCGTTTAAGGCAAACAGGTGAGCATTGTTCATACTAAATGATAGTTGAATATTTGAGCCTTCAACAGCACCATTGCTATTTGTTGTTTTAACCGCCACTTCATGTTCCCCATGGTAGGAATAAACCAGCTTCTCGCTACCCAGAGATTCAATAAGAGAGACTGAGGAAGACCAAGTAATGGTATTCTCTTCCATTGTTGTCTGACGAGACTTGACAATGTCGATCTGCTCGGGACGAATACCGATTTCCACTTCTCTGAGGTCAGAGAGAATTTGAGCCTGATCCACCGGTAAAAGAACACATTGACCGTCAGGCAGGGTAAGCTCATTATCTCCGGTACGTCTGGCATGAATAAAATTTATTGAAGGTGACCCAAGGAAACCTGCTACAAATTTGTTAACCGGAGAACTATAGAGTTTTGACGGAGCACCAACCTGTTGTACTTTCCCATCATTGAGCACGACTATACGATCTGCCAAGGTCATGGCCTCGATCTGATCATGGGTTACAAAAATGGTCGTGGTTTTTAGTCGTCTCTGGAGTTTTTTTATTTCTATGCGCATTTGATTACGCAATTTGGCATCCAGGTTACTGAGAGGTTCATCCATCAGGAATACTTTAGGATTTCTGATAATGGCCCGCCCCATGGCAACACGCTGTCGCTGGCCGCCGGAAAGTTGCCGTGGCTGTTTTGTCAGCAGATGTTCCAAGCCAAGAAGGCTGGCAGTTTCATCAACCGCCCTGATGCGATTTTTTTTGTTCATACCACGGAGTTTCAGGCCAAAGCCTATGTTTTCAGCAACCGTCATGTGCGGGTAAAGCGCATAATTCTGAAATATCATGGCAATATTCCGATCTTTGGGAGCAATGCTGTTAACCAGGCTGTCACCAATATACATACTGCCGCTGTCTTCCTCTTCCAAACCGGCAAGCAGGCGTAACATCGTCGACTTTCCACATCCGGAAGGGCCGATAAATACCACCAGTTCACCATCTTTGATTTCAAGATCAATCCCTTTGATCACTGAAATGTTTCCATAGGATTTATATATCTGCTTGAATGCTATTGATGCCATATATTATGTTTCCTGTTCATGTGGGTTTTACGGGTTTGTCTCTAAAGAGAAGTGTCGGGGTTCTATTCCTGTGGACAGCCACAGGTGGTATCGAAACGAAATGGTCCGTCATAAGAAGCAAGAGACATGACATAGCTGACAAATCCGGTTTCCACTGTATACCTGTGCATGAGCATTGCAGGTGGCTCAAGGCTGTAGGAACCCCTAGTGTCGGTTGTATTAAACGGTACCTGATGGGCAGCAGAAGGTGCTGTACAGATTATCAAACCATTCACTTGATGGAAAATAGCCCGGTGAGTATGTCCGCATATAATACGAATCACCTGTGGAAACTCCTTTACAAGCTCTATTAATCTGTCACCGTTCATACAACGGATTGTATCCATGTGGAGGCATCCCGTTGGTAGGGGGGGATGATGCATGAAAATAGCTGTTTGCTGTGTCGGCTCCTTCCGGAGTGTTTTTTTGAGCCAGCTCAGGGTGTTTGAGCTAAGGTTGCCATGAACCTTCCCATGGCAACTTGAATCAAGGAATATCAGGCGAATCGGAAAGTCTTCCACCGTATAGGCAATATTATCCGGATCATTTCCCAGATGCGGATAGCATTTGCCAAGTGCATCAATCATATTGGGGTTGTTATCATGATTACCGGGGATAATAAAAGTGGGAAAATCAATCTGTTTTAGTATGCGTCTGGCCATGGAGTATTCTCCCGGTTCACCACAATTGGTGATATCTCCGGAGAGCACAACTATGTCAGGTGGTTCTGACAATGCATTGATGTAAGCAACATGCCTGGCACAGAGAGTGTTGGTATCTATATGGTCATAGAGTTTTTGCCCTGAAACACGAATGTGGAGGTCTGAAAGTTGAGCAATTAACATAAGAAGTATGGTGTATATGTATGCTGAATAAGGTGTTTTACGTTTGTGACCCTTGATATTCACAGTTTTACTTAGACGAATTCAGCACCAAGATAGTTGCTAATGATTTGTTTTACATGAGTGTTACATTAAAAAATCATTAAGCTTTGTGGTGGAACTCCATAATCACTCAGGAGCCGACTTAGGCCGGCTTTCTCATGAATATTGTGTTAATTCAGATATTGCGTAATTTGATTACGGAATGTTAAGTAATCATGGTGGGTTCACATAATTCACACAATGTTCACCAAAAGTCAGTCTAGCCGGCATCCTCTTCTGCAGTGTTTTGGCTGCAAACATAGCCGACGATGGTTCATTGCCAAAAAACTTTGAACCTGACACAGCTTGAACTGATGAGAAATGGAATTCCTGGTAGTAGAACACTGATTCAGAATAATCTCTTTGGCTCTTATAATGATTTTACAAGGATTCTAAAAAGGAGGGTTGAGTACACGTAATGTGCTCGTTGACGGGAGTTACTGGACTTGAATCTTTGAACATGAAGGCGTATCCTCTTCAAAGAAGATTATGACCATATTTGGACATACACGAGTGTCATATGAGCAAGAGCAAACAAATTTCTAAGTGGGTGAACAATCGATGTTTGGCGATTTTCCGGATCTAAATCGCCCACAGATTTGTCTGAAGATGAAAAGATATCAGTATGGAGATGTTTACCGTTGAAAAGACGAGTAAGGAAAAAGAACTTGCTGCAGAAAAAGAAAGTTTAATGGGAGTAGTAAAGGAACGTCTGGGAGAAGAGTATTCCTATGGGCAGAGTAAAATGATGTTACCTGCATCAGAAGTTTATGAATGTGACTGCTGAGTAAGAGTTGCGTTTTCCAGGGTAAAAATAGAATTTATCTGACGAGCTATGAAACAATGAAATGTAGTAATTAAGCAAACCCACTCGCAGGGAAATAAGTGCTTCTCGGATTTTGTCCGTTTGCCCCCTGAAAAGTCTTATTTTTTTCAAAGAGATTTCTTTACTCCATAATAACATGATACCCTGTAGTTGCCCAAAAAAAATGCAGAGAATAACGTATATGTTATTTCTCTGCATTTCTATGTGCATCTCAACTGACGAGTAAATAAGTTGAATCGTATTGGATCAATTGGTCAATCACAAGATAATAAAAAATATTTGAGGTAGTGCTTTTTATCCTGCATTTAACCCATAAATGGTACACGCTGCTCCCAACCCTCCAGAGTATCCTTGCCCAACGGCAGTGAAACGCCATTCGCCACCTTTTTTATATACTTCACCGAAAACCATAGCTGTTTCTGTGGAGTAATCTTCGGTGAGGTCAAATCGTACAATTTCCTGGTTATTGTCTTCATTTACAATACGCACAAATGCGTTACTTACTTGACCAAAGGTTTGTGAACGTTTTTCGGCATCATGGATAGTGCATACAATCGCTAATTTGTGAATATTGGGATGGTTATCATCCAGTTCTTTCAGATTTACTTTAACAATTTCATCATCGCCATCACCTTCACCAGTCAAATTGTCGCCCTGGTGTACAATTGCTCCCCCAGCTCCTTTGAGATTATTGTAAAAAATAAAATCAGCATCACTGGTGGTTTTATCAGTTGCATCAAGTATAAACATGGATGCATCCAAATCGAACTCAGTTCCATCAGTTGCACGTTCGTCCCAGCCTAATCCGATGTGTATTTTTGTTAATCCCGGGGCTTCTTTTGATAATGAAATACGTCCGCCTTTGCTTAAAGATATTGCCATTTGAAAATCCTCCTTAAATCGGTGAATAAATTAAAAAAAGTCACAATATGTTGTAAAAGTTCGACAAATTGTGACAGGGTTAGCAACCGCTATAGTAAAAATAATTCCTAGAGAGAGGGAATAATTACAGGTAATAATTTTTCAAAAGTTTGTCCACTTCCCCAATCCTCAAGAGCTTTAAATTTCCATTCTCCATTGTTGCGATACAACTTTGCAATTACTAAACCAGTATGGCCTCCACCTTGAACACTAAGGTCGTATTGAGCGATTGTATTCCCACTTTGCTTATCTTTTAACACACAAAAAGCATTAGGGATGCCATCAAAAGTCTCTGATGAGTAACTATTTACAGTAAAAACAATTGTTTGAATGTTTTGTGGTATATTGTTCAGGTGAACGACGATTTCTTCATTCGGTGTGCCATCCTGTCCTCCTCCTGTTAAATCATCGCCCTTGTGAATTATCGAACCGTCTCGACTTTTAAGTTGTTTCCACCAAATAGTATCGATTAATTCTTTTTGATCGTCAAACATTAAGCAAGATGCATCCAGGTCAATTTCGACCTTTTTTTTCCCGCCGAAAAATCCCTTTTTTTCTTTCTTGCCCCATCCCAAACCTAATACTGCCACTGTTAACCCTGGCGCCTCTTTTGCTAGCGAAATGTTTCCGCCTTTTGTTAATTTGATAGTCACGCGAAGCTCCTTTTAGTTTTAAATAGTAAGAGAAGAAGATACTTAATTAATGATGTACTCGTGAATAATTGTAAACTGTTTTTGACAAATTGCATCATTTTTTTGTAGAGATAAAACATAATCAATGTCAAAAACAGATAACAGATAAAGCGTTATGATGTCAAACATAAAAAATAATGCGAATCGCTTTTTTTTATATAATCCAGGGGCTGCTGTTAAAACTGTTATAGGGTGCTCTGTGAATAGCGCATTAAAAATGGACATCTGGAAAAGCAGATAGCTGTATTAATAAAAAATTCACATTGACGTAAAAATCTATTGCAGTGCATCGGAAAACCGGAATTTCCCTGGGAATTATTCCTGTTATGGTGGTCGATTTCACAACGAAATCCCCTCTTGTCACTTGAGCAAAAGCATGACAAACCAGGTTTTGTTCTTCGTCGGGAGACAGCTTTGAGCTTAAAAGCCATGAAAGAAGGACTTTTTTTCAAAAAGACGCACTTTCCAGATATTATATAGCAGCGCATGTCACGGAACCGACAAATGATATACATCAAGAAAAGAGCACCAGTTTTCTTCAAATATTTGCTTTAAAAGCTTCAATTGTGAGATAGAAGTTTAATCAACCAAATGGTATCAAAAAAGGTTTAATCTATGCGAATTTAGATTAGGATATGGAGCAGAATGTTTTGCTTTTCTATCCGCAGGGCATCATGTGACAGGAAAATTGATATTGAAAAAGATAGGTCATGAAATTTGGGGAAAATAAATCTACCAATTGACCTTAACATTATTATAGGAGTTTTTGATGGATTTAGTTATTGCTATAGGACTAGGCGTTTTTGCCAGCTGGATGATCTCACGGGCTTGTAACGGGTTTGAAACAGCAGCGGACTACCTGGGAAGGAATATGCGGGAAGGCACCAAAGGTGCAACCATTAATGCAGTCGGTAGTTCAATGCCTGAGCTGTGTGTAACGTTTATCTATCTGTTTGTTTATGCAAATACAACAGGCTTTGCCGGAGGAATTGGTACGACTGCCGGTAGTGCTGTTTTCAACGCAATGGTCATTCCAAGTTTGGTAATATTTTATGTACTATGGCGAAATAAAAATGCAACAATTACAGTTTCACGAAGGGTAGTTATCCGTGATGGTTTAACCTTACTGGCTGTTGAACTTTTTCTGATTTATTTTATAGGATACACGCTTAGTTGGTATCATGGATTCATTTTAATGATGCTATATGTAGTTTATGCAGGCATGATGATTTTTCGCCATACGTCAAAGGATAATGATTCAGTTGCTGATAACAAAGACGAAAACGAAGCTGATGTTGGTGAGGTGAAGGATTCCAGAGGATCTTGTTTAACAGCATTGTTAAAGATTGATCTGGAAAATGTAATCATCAGGGGAAAAGCCCTTTGTACGCAGAACGCTACAGTGCTCATTATTTTGGCAACAGTATATATCGTAGTTGCTTGTTGGCTTTTAGTTTATTCCTGTGAAGAGATAGGTGAATTCCTGGGGATTCATGGATATTTTGTAGCAGTTATTATTGCTGCTGCCGCCAGTAGTGTGCCAGATACAATTCTATCAGTTAAAGATGCTGGAAAGGGTAATTATGATGATGCCATCGCCAATGCACTTGGCAGCAATATTTTTGATATATGTTTTGCTCTAGGAGCACCATTGTTCTTATTTACCATATTGTACGGTTCAATAGATATAGCCCCGGAGACTGCTTCTCATATAATGGAACTGAGGGTGCTCTTATTTTTGCTTACACTTGTGGTTTTTATTATATTTCTCTGCAGTAAGAAATTTACTAAATCAACAGCATATATGCTTATGTCAATGTATCTAATGTTTGTAATGTATGTTGCGGCTCGTGCGGCAGAAATTCCTTTTGCAAATACTATAGGTGAGTATCTTATAGCTTTACAGAATTTGTTACGATAAGGAACGTCCTCGAAATAACTTGAACATGATGCCCTGCGGGCAGAAGGGATCAGTTATCAGTGTTCAGTAACTGACAACTGATACCTTTTATAGGAACAGTTCCGCCAGAAACTTTAATTTTTAGTACATAAATACATGACAAATCTGCATTTTTTCCACCTGGAGAGAGACAATAATCCACGCCGTAAGGAGGCATTTACTGCAGATTTTATAGGAAAATTATTCCCTATTAAGGATAGAAATCTTAACAAAGGGTGTGAATACCTGGAAAAGATATTGGTCAGATCGTTAAAGAATCAATCGGTACAAGAAAATGTGTTGATCATTGGCCTTACCGAGTCAGGAATAATACCATCCATTCTTATGCAAAAGATTGCCGAAGATAAGGGAATTACGACTACTCTATTAAGTTCAACCAGACGACCTTTCACATCAGGGATTATTTTTGTTGAAAAGCATTCGCATGAGCCGAATCACAGTATTCCTGTGCCAAGTCAAAAAATCACAGAACTTTGGATTGTTGAAGATGAGCTAACTACAGGTAATACCGTTTTTGAATTTTTATCGCAATTTTGTGGTCAGCTGAAGATAGAAAAAGTTCGAGTATTTTCCTTAGCTGATTTTCGCAATAAGCAACAAAAACGTGAAGCTTCGAAAAGAGTACGATCTCTCAATGTTGAATGTACCTGGCAGAGTTGTCTCTATTTTGATGATAAGCATGACATTAGCTCAAAAAAAATACTACTGGCAAGTACCGGTATGGAAGAGATTGACCGTTACAAAAGGAATAATAAACAAAGTAGTTTCTTTGCTGATGCCTGGCATATTCCTGAGTATCGAGCGGCGATAAAACAACAACCTGATAAAAACAGCAACAACACTATTGATTGGAATGTTTCTGATTGCTATAGCGATGCTGCCGTGCTGGTAATTGGTGAGGCGATAGATGTTGCGACCCATCTTGCATTGGCAAATTCATCGTTCTCCTTCCAACATATAACATTAAGTCCCTGGAAAATTAATAACAGTTCGATTGTAAGCCGATTGGATTTTGGCAACAAATATTTTTTGTATAATTATAAGGATCTTGCAAAGAAAGTTTACATACTTAATGACCCTATTGATAAAGATATTGCAGCAATAGTAAAAGAAAAATTAGAAGAACACGGATTTATGGTAAATCCTTTTCCTCTGGAAAGTCTAACCTGTTAATATCGGTATTTGTGAAGGCACTTATACACCTCAAGAGGTACTGAAAGGAGTGTAGGTGCTTGCTGTCACCAGTGCTCGGGAAATTAATTTTATGGTACACAAATTGAAAGAACAAACAAACGCAGAAGAGACTCCCTGGAATCAACAATTTTATATAACCCTTCTTGAAGAGGTTGATCCTTTTAATGAACTCCACCGTTTTAGGCCGTTAGATTGTGCATATTCCGGTAATAACACCTTTTGGTCAACGCCATCACCTGAACCAGATCTGGATAACGCTTTTTGGCAAAATATCTTAGACTATACGGCGGTTGACGAAATTAGGAATGCAGCACAGAATGTGGCTGCAGCGATCAACAAGTGGCAGCCGGTCAATGAAAAGATCCTTTTTGTTGCTATTTTAAGAGCAGGGGTGCCAATTGCTGATTGGCTGTGTCAGATGCTTCCTGGATCGAAAGTGGTCTCTTTGTCACTCTTTGTCGGATTGGGCATTGATCAGGTCGCTTTATCGCAGTTACGAATGGATAACCCCGATAGAGATATTGTTTTTGTTGATGGTTGGACGGGACGAGGGGGCGTAGCAAGAGAGATTGCAAAAATAAATGCTGGCCCTTTGGCAGTACTAATAGATCCTTGGGGATGGGCAGACTTCTCAGGGAGTCAGGAAGATATTTTTTGCTATTCAGCCTGTTTTACAGGGCTGGCTACATTAGGGTTTTCCAGAACATTTTTCCTTGATGAACAGAATTGTTTTTCTGCTTACCGCTTCCCCCAGAGTCATCTCCGAAAGGATGTTATTCATGCCTGGCAAAAATCCAGCCCTAAACAGCCAGCAAAGTATACTCAAGCAAGTAGGGAGCAATTTTATAAAGAAACAAGTTTACGAATACACAGTAATGAAGTGTGCCGAGCCTTGATAAACGCAGCTCCCGACACACTTTTTTTCGCAAATAGCCAAGGGTATGTAAAGGAACACTATGAATTACTCTTGGCGTTGGCTGATAGAAGAAAAGTACCCGTTAAATATGACGAGTCATTCGTAAAAGAGTATCATACGCGTGTTGCTTGTACTCTGAAGACGGCATAATATAATAAATGTACAGTGCTTGGACATAACAAAAAAATACCTCGGGCTGTTATTGTTGATCTTGATGGCACTCTCTTACACAGAGAACCGGCACATTTCCAGGTAAAAGGAAAGTCTGGATCGACCTATTTGTCAAAAAAATCCGCAGAGCTTCTGTTTGCTATTAGTAGAATCACTCCGCTTGTTATTGCAACCGGTCGTAATGCTTTGAGTGTGGAAAAGCTAACAGAACAAATAGATGAAATCTCATTCCTGGGTTTTATTTTAGAGAATGGTTTTGTTGTTAGGGAGTTACTGAAAAATGATAAACAAATTGAAGCTAAATGGTGTTCCATATTGGAACTCATCCCTGACTGGGAACCCTTACCCGGATACGAAAATTGTCTGGGACTTATCCCACCTCAAAAAATGAGTAAGCCAAAAGAGTATATTCAAAAATTACTAAAGACTACCGGTGAAAAAGGCTATGTATGGTCAGAACATCGTAAAATATTTATCTATCCTCAATCACCTGATAAAACGATAGGCTTGTCATCGCTTAATGTTTTCCCATTTATTGCTCTTGGTGATGAAATAAATGATACGCAGTTATTGAGTATGAGTTCCTATCCGGTTACTCTACAGGATTCCTGTAAACAGATACAAGCCATTGTGCAAAAGAAAAAAGGATATTGTTCCATGTTGTCGTCTCATTTGGCTACAGAAGATATGCTTGCCTGGGCTTTGTCTAAATTGCAGCAAAATACAAAATAGAGTCAGTAGCCCTGATATCATTGTGTGCGCATATATTTCCAACATTAAAGAGTTTCCTGAAGCTGTTTTTTTTCCTGGGGCATCTGAAAAATATCGTTCTAAGCATGAGATTCTCATACAGAAATTAATAGCGACTGGTACTCGGCCCACTCCTGAACGTATAGAGATCTTAGTAGAATTTTCCGACCAAAACTTTAGCCGGAAATTGCTGGATGAATGTTTTTCTGTTTCCGAATGTGTTTCTCTTCCAGAAATATCAGAAAGAGCTGATTTTGATGTAACTTATCCTCGCTTAACAGATTCTGAGATTCTTTCTATTCTTGATAAGAATCCTGCAAATCAACGTTGGTTGCAGGATTTTTTTCTGAGACTCGCCAAACGATACTCGATTCCCTTAAAAAAAGACCTTATTGCTGCTGCCAATCAGTTGCTTAGGTTTCTTTGTACAGAAGTATCGTATTGGGAGGCGGATAGTTTTCCACTTGATGCCATGATAGAACTGAGCAACCGATATGATTGGACTTTTAGGACAGATTCCTGGTCATTACGAGAACAACTGAGAAGAGAAGCGAATGTTATCTACAAGGGATGGGTCGATTTATTTAAACTTGCTGAGAATACCCCTCTTTTTGTTATTTTAAATCAACGAGCACCAACAGATTATTTCCACAGCTTTTTGCCCAAAGGTGTTTCACAGTATCGAAAGGATAGCCTGCAAACAGAGATGAAGATCCTTCTTTACCCGGATCTTAAAATATCGTCTTCTGAACACAGAGTGTTGCTTGAACATACCATAGAAGGAAAAGGACTTGAAACGGCAGTACAAATAGCTTCCCAGCTGGGTCGTATTCCTGTGTTATGTGATTTTTCAAGACGTCGATTTTCTCGTGCATTAATGCGTGCAACGCGTTTTGCTGCGTATAAAAATTGGGGGATTCAACCATTAGGTAAAATGTTTGATCCTGTTACTACTGGTATTCCTAAGGCCAAATCTCCCCATGGATTTTCATCTACACCAGGAAACCCAAGATTGGTATTATTTGACCCTTGGCCAATATCAGATACACAGATTATCAGGCAATTAGGTTCAGAAATGGAAAAATTCTGTAATCAGGAACCACGAACTAAACCTTGGCAGGATGATCGGGTTGGTGCGAGATATGAACTGGAGATAAATACCAGAGGAAGATACGAGATAGATTCAGAGAGCTGGGTGGTTCCAGTTTTGGGGGGGTGGATGAGAGTTGATCAAGTTTTTAAAAGCCGTTTGGCACGATTTTTATCAATGAAAGAATATGATAACTGCACATAAAAGAAAAGCATTTGTATTCGACCTGGATTGTACAATAAACCATGCTGTGCCAATCGCTGGAGGATTAACCATACATGGGCGTACTACTAATTCGCTTATAAATAGAAGTGTATTAACAGTATTAAAGAAAATAAGTGAACATCTAACCTTATTTGTGGCGACAGGCAGGTCATTAGATACAGTTGCCGATTTCAAAACTCATTTTGCTAATGCTGGTATAGAAATTTCCGGATGGATTTTAGAACATGGTACAGTTGTTGAGGGATATCCTGGCTGGACTGAAAATGTTTTGAATAGTGTAAACCTCAGCACAATTCATTCCAAGGCAAAAGCAATCATTAGAGAGCATCAATTACCTATCGACACTGAGTACTATAAGAATAACCATCAAGGGTTCCTTTTGTATACAGGTGAAAATAAGGTGTCTTCAGAGTATTTCCTTTCACAATTGTCTGGTTTATTAGGCTCACATTTCCGAACTATTGTTGGTAAACGTAAAATCTCGATCATTCCCAAGACTGGCGACAAGTACCTTGCATTCAAGGAAATATTTGGAGGTGAATATGACATCGTATTCGCAGCCGGTGATGCACCTGATGACTTGAGCTTATTGCAAGCGGCGTCTTTCCCGCTAACCCTCTCTGATGCCTCTCCGCTAGTACAAGAGTATGTTCGCAGACGTGGTGGCTTTATTTCTACTCATATAAATCACGCTGGGACGATAAACATCCTTGAAACCATACTGTATCGCATAATACATAGTAAAGGAGGATTGGTAGTACTAGGCGCAAGACTTCCCTATGAAGAGATAGGGATTTTTCGAAAATCAAGATGCGATTTCCTGGAGAATCTTTTTCATATTGCTAAATATCCTCGGAACAAACCGGATCTGCTTACCATTAATCAATTAAGTAAAAACCTTGATTTTGGGAAAAATACTATTATTGAGATACGAATGCGTGATTGGGGAGGTGAGATTAAACCCCTGCGTAATGTACTGAAAGTACTTATTGCTTTGCTCCCTTATGCTCGTTACAGATTGATTTTTCGTCCGGAACGCCTAGGGATTGAAAACTTGAAAGATTTTAAAAACATTAGCGATAAGTTAGAATGCTTTCAGAGCTTATCGGATGGAATACCTCGATTCTCGGCTCCCGGTGTTCCGAATTCTCCAGAGATGATTCAACAATCTTCGTTAACACTTTTTTTATATGACCACCCGGAAGACCTCGAACCGTGGTACGATTATAGTATACCAAGCCTGATAACAAAGCATCCCAAACGTGAGAATACGTTCTTTATTAATCCCATGTTTCTGAAAATTGCTGATCTTTTTAATATGTTGGATTACTTTTCTAAGACTGAACCTCCTGTCAAAATGTGTGGCCCGCGGGTTATGATGGCGGCAAATATTGTTGATGAAAAGGATATTCGGATAGCCATAGGGGGATTTCAGAAGTTATCCCATTACCTGGATGCTTTAATTATTGCACCACGGGTTATAAATAATATCTCCCGTAACCAGATGATTTCAGAGGCAGTTTGTTCTCTGGGGGAAGAATTGGTTTGTTTTTCAAAGCTAAAAGATGGTGATAGACCTAAGATTCTCTTTGTTGATACATATGGAGATTTAAGTAAACTCTACAACAGTTGTATGTTGACGTATTTAGGCGGAGGATATGATTCAAGAAAACGAGGGTTTGACCCAATGGAGTCACTCATTGCCAGAGTCCCAGTTGTTTTGGGCCCAATCTTTGATTATAATCGTATTGCAGTGGATTCGTTGAGCAACAGTGGCTGGATTAGTATTCTCGCGGATGAGTCAACGGCAGTAGATGATTTTGTACGTATAGCAAAAGAGCGAATACTCTCAAAACCTGAATTTGTTGTGTTGGAGGAATTTTTATTAGAACGTCAACTCGACCCATTGAGGGTGGCTGATAACCTACTACAAGCATTAAGTAAAAAATGATGTTCTGTGTGTGGCAGGAGTTTTCGGTATTGGTCTCAGTAATTACCAGGCCATATTCAAGAAGTCAGGAAAATTACCACGAAAATGTTACGTATCCGATACATGAAAATACTAAGGGACGTACACTAAGGAACGGGAGCTAAATAACATGAGCATATTACGCCGCAATTTTTTCGTCACCTGTACTTGCAAAAACTTTGCATACTACCAGTATGTAACGTTTTTTCAAGTACAGGTAGCGGAACAAAGGGCAAGTAAGATGTTCAAGTTATTTAGTGTACGTTCCTAAGCTTACGTTAAGAATAGCAACACTATTTGAGTGTTGATTATCTTACCGAAAAAAAAAGATAATCAACACACTATAATTCACACTAGCAATTGCCAGAAGGCTTGTTTACGTGTGTTAAATGTCGAATTCCTCCGAGCTAATGCCAACAGCATTACAGGCTTCTTTAACGACTTTCTTTTCATCAGGATCAAAGTCTCCATCAGCACCACCAATGATTATCCCAATTTGAATTATTGCTCTGGCTTGCCCTTCTTTGTTTTTTATTTTTGAAATAGCCTGGATGCACTCAATTTTCCCGAAATCAAAATCCTGAGTAAGTTTGTCACAATAAAAATCAAACTTTTCACGAAGGTCAGAAGCGTCAAATATTCTAAGCGTTTCGTTGTTCATGATAAAAGAGGCAGTTTTCTGTCTTTCTGATGAGTCAATATCACCATCAGCTGCTGCTACCAAAGCACACATCGCCATTGTCGCATTAGCAAAGTCATTATTTTTAAATTGAGAAACTTTCGTTGATAGGTTTTTATTCATACTGCTTATTTTTCCTTTTAAATCATCCCAGAACGCCATAATGAAAGTCTCCTTGTGTATTAAACTTCTATCTTTGATTTTACTTTATAAAAACAGTTGGTTGCGAAACGGCAACATTCTCGCAAAAAAAATTCTATTCTCTAGTTTTTACACAATAAAATTGACAATTGCAATAAGTTAAAATATCATTTGAAGCATTATTATTAATTTGTTCAAGATGTGTGTGGAAAAATCTGGGAGCCTGTCCGGGAATAGACATTTCTGGGTATGTGCTGTTTTTTTTGGTAATATAAAATAACAGGGGAATTACATGAAAGTTTTGTCACCTGGGGAAAATACGGGTCTTGATGCTGCAAACATCCAAGTGGATATCGAATGGTCTCCAGCAAAAATAGGTGACGACGATGTTGATGCGTCAGCTTTTCTTATTAATGAGAAAGGGGTCGTGCGGTCTGATGCCGATTTTATTTTTTATAATCAACCTCAATCTAAAGATGCTTGTGTTCGTTTTTCTGATTCCGGGAATGATGCTGGGGCTAAGAATACCTTTCAGATAAATACTACTGCGATTCCTCCTGACATATCGAAAGTTGCTTTAGCTCTTACGATTCATGGTGATGCCACCTTTTCACAAGGGACTAATATATCGTTAAAAATATCAAATAGTGTCTTGTTTAGTCCTGATATTTCCTCCATGAAGGAGAGGGCATTAATTATTGCTGAACTCTATAAGCGTAATGGTGCTTGGAAGATTCGTGCAATTGGTCAAGGCTTTAGCGGTGGCCTGGAGCCTTTGGCAACTAGTTTTGGCGTTGATATTGCGTCACCTCCAAAGCAAATGCCTCCAGTTCCTGAGCCAGCTTCAAATGTAAGATTGAGTAAGATATCTCTTGATAAAAAAGGTGATTCTTATACGATTTCACTTAAGAAAGAGGATGCTTCCAGAGAGATTGAAATTAATCTAAATTGGACAAGCCATCCGGACGGTGCTCAAGAATCTGGCTTGTTAGGAAAGATGTTCGGTCGTAAATCACAAGAAATTGATCTCGATCTCGGATGTTATCTTGAATTACATGATGATTTTAAAACCTGTATAGACGGTTTGCAGTTTGCCCAGGATGGGGGGCCACGCAATCAATCGACACGTCAAGGTTGTTACACTTCCTCTCCGTGGATATGGCATATGGGGGACGACAGAACAGGTGGACAGTCTACTGCCGGGGAAACTATCCTGGTTAATCCTCAAGGGTTTAAGGATATAAAACGTATTATAATCTACGCATATATATATAAAGGTGTTGCTCGATGGGGGGAAACTAACGCAGTTGCAACGGTTAGCGTTCCCAATCATCCTGATATTATTGTTGAGATGGGGAATCAGAACAATAAAAAAACATTTTGCTCTTTAGCAACGATAGATTTTTTTGATAGTAACCAGATCCGTGTAACAAGAAATGTAACATTTCATACAGGGCATGATGAATGTAATGATGCTTACGATTGGGGGATGTCGTTTAGGGCAGGTAGTAAGTAAGTAATCATATTTGCACATAGAAAAGGGGATAGATTTATATTTCGTTACAAAAATCTATCCCCTTTTTTTGCTTATAATTCAAGCAACAAGCGCATTATACCTGAATACCCCTTATTGCCCTTCAACTTGTTGAATCTGTTCTTCAACTTGTTGAACCTCACTTATCTGTCTAGCTGAAGGGATAAGCGGATTGCAGTTTGTTATAGTTACTTTTCCTTGGAGTATGCTTCCTTTGGAATATTCACTAAAAATACAAGTATTGGTCTTTGGATCGTAATTCTCGATCCATAAGTTGTCACCCTTCCAGGTCGTTGCTATATGATGTTGGCCACTTGGTATTGTGATAGTCATAACACCACCGTATTGTTTAACAAATTTTTGTTGTAGAGAAAAATAATAGGCTGACCATCCTACTAATAAGACAAGTAACAGAGCAATACTTCCGGCTTTCCAATTCTTTGCCTTTATGGCAAGAAGGTAAAATAGTACGCCAGCTAGAACAAATATTGCGGTCCAGTAAACATAGGTAATCATAAATAAGCTCTCCTTATAAAGTGTGTTGAGAAGGATCCCGGAAAATCAAATATAAGGAACCTAAAACTAAAAAACCAGTATTTTTTGTGTCTATCTTACTTTCTTTTGATTTCAAAACCTTTTCGAGCTGTATGGGTAGAATTCGGACTTAGGGCTATCAATTAAGAAAGTACATAATTGTAGCACGATAACGACATCATTCGTAATGAGTATGGAAACAAACAGCAACTTGTGATTTCAGGTACTTATATGTATTGACATCCTACCCGCACAGCTCGAAAAATTGTGTGACCTTCATGGTATTTTGAGCAAACATATTTATATTCACGAGTAGCAAAAGCGTGGTATAATAGATATGTTGGGCATGTTTTACCTCCTCAATTAGTTGGTGGTTCTTCTGATTAAGTAGATCGTATGTTCACTTTTTTGCAAATTGTTTTTCAAAGTACACTTATCCCGATACTGGGGTTTTCTGAGGTAGAACTGAGGCCAATTTCACCCCCGTTTTTATGATTTCCTTTACAAACGGATTTTGCAAATTGAAATCTTTGGGAGCAAAAGGCATTACTTCTATTTCGCTGCTAACCGATAAGGTAATACTTCTTATCTTGTCCTTATCAGCAATACTATCTCCACAAAAAATATCAGAAACTAAGGCAATGTCTATATCACTCCATTTTTGATAGTTACCTGTTGCATAGCTACCAAATAATATGGCTTCTTTGATTGGAATGCCATTTTTGCTTAATGCTTCAAGATAATTATGTATGGTTTTGTTTATTTTAGCAGGGAGTTTAGCCATTGATAAAGCTCCTTAATTTTATTGAAATATTCGTCTGTAAATTCCTCTGTACATTTTTTATAGAATCCAAACTTGTAGTCTGGGTAACGAGTTTGGATATTGAAATCGGTTATTTTATCCAACATGAATTTTTGCTTGTCATCCAACTCTATTTGAGATAATTCTGCTAACCTTACGAGATTGTGAATCTTTGGCGGCATGTTGCTGTCATTTTTTTCAACGTATATCGCTTTTATAGTTTTTTCCAGAACCAAATGACCAAGAAATAAGGACCAATCAAATTTTTTTGATTCAAACAGACTTTCGGCTGATTCTAAGTCATGCTGAGCACTTTCACGCCAATATTTTATATGTCCTTCTTTCGTCATTTGTTTCTATAGGTAACCAGTTTTTCACATCTTTTTTCTCAATGTTCACAATTATGATGATACATCATTTTGTCTTTAAAATCCGAAAAAATCCGAAAGTGTCCCATTTTTTCCTGGAAAGAAACACACTATAGAGACGAAGACGAAAAAGTCTTCATCTCAAAACGTGACTACAAAAGATATCAGTTTGGAGATGTTTACCGCTGGAAAGATGAGTAAGGAAAAAGAACTTACTGGACAAAAAGAAAATGTATTGGGAGCAGTAAGGAACGTCTGGGAGGAGAGTATTCCTGCTGGCACATCAGAAGGTTATGAATGTGATTGCTGAGTAAGAACTGCGTTTTTCAAAATAAAAATAGAATCCATCTGACGTGCCAGTTCCAGATTGTGAGTCACCATAATGGCGGCAAGTCCAAAGTCTCTGCACAGAGATTTAATAAGCTCAAAAACAAGATTCCCAGATTTTACGTCAAGATTACCCGTGGGTTCATCGGCAAGAAGCAGTGAAGGCTTCATAACAAGCGCACGTGCAAGAGCTGTTCGCTGCTGCTCCCCACCTGAAAGTTCGTTCACTCTATGTTCTGTTCGATGACTGAGTCCAACCTGTTCAAGTAATTTTCTGGCAGGTTCCTCCATCTCATCCTTTTTTTTTCCTGCGATTAGCCCCGGCATCATAACATTTTCAATAGCTGAAAATTCAGGCAGCAGATGGTGAAACTGGAAAATAAAGCCAAGAGACTTATTGCGAAACTTTGAAAGTTCGCCATCACTTTTGGAAGTGAGATTGTCTCCCTCAAACAATAATTCGCCTTTATCCGGGGTGTCCAGGGTTCCAAGAATCTGTAGAAGAGTCGTTTTTCCTGATCCGGATGCCCCAACCACGGCCACCATTTCTCCTTTGTCGATACTGAAATCAAGTCCGTTTAAGATTTGAATTGTATTTGTGCCGTTGTGAAAACTCTTACACAGATTTTTTGCAGTAAACAGAGGCGTTTTGCTTGGATCAGAACTCATGAAAGAACCTCTCCCGGTTTCACCTTAGAGGCTTTCCAAGACGGATAGATGGTGGCAGAGAGGGTGATAACAATGGCTGATACAGCAATAATAGTAACATCCATAGGCAGAACTTTTATGGGCAAGGTATTCATGGGATATACATTGGAGGGAAGTTCTATAAATTTATAACGTGATAGAAGTTCGCACAGACCAAGGCCGCTGGCAACGCCAAGAAAGGTACCTGTTAATCCGATAACAAGTCCCTGATTAAAGAATATCTTCATAATGGATTTTGAAGTGGTACCCATGGATTTTAATATGGCAATATCCTTCTCTTTTTCCATGACCACCATGATCAAAGCTGAGATAATATTTAGAGCAGCCACTAAAATGATCAGTGCAACACAGATAAACAGCCCTATTTTTTCCAGTTTAAGGGCAGCAAAAAGATTATGGTTCATGGACATCCAGTCTTTTGCTACATACCCGCTTCCAAGATGTTCCACAATACGTTTACCTACTTGATCGGCGCGGTTCAATTCTTTTTCTTTAACAGTGACCTCAATTCCATGAACCACATCACCACTTCCCAGAAAATTCTGAACTGCCGGGATGTGCATATAGGCAATGCTTGAGTCGTACTCATACATGCCGGATTCAAAAATACCTGATATGCGGCAGGTTTTGATCTTTGGAATAATTCCCATGGGAGTGAGCGGGCCGGAAGGGGAGATAAGGCGAACTTTATCTCCTACGGACACGTGAAGGTCGGCAGCCATGGCAACGCCTAAAATAATATTAGGAATCCTGGCATCTTCGTCCCGGATTAACCCTTCTACGCTTCCTTCAATCATCTGCTCAGGCAGAGCAATCACACCTTTTACAGTGACGGGATCAATCCCCCGAAGCACTACTCCTGTTCCACCTCGCGGGCCGCTGAGAAGCGTCTGAGCGTAGAGATAAGGAGTGGCACCCGTGACATCGTCAACGGTCATGATTCTATCACGCACAAGGGCATATTCAGGAATAATGCCCCCTAAGCGTTGAACAATAACATGGGCATTGATACCTAAAATCTGGTCGCGTAATCCGGTTGTAAATCCGGAATACACTGCCAGCACCACGATGAGTGCCATAACTCCCATGGTAATGCCGGCGACTGAAATAAGCGTGATAAGTGAAATAAATTTCTGTTTATGACGCGCCCGCAGATAGCGGAAGCTTATGAACCACTCAAACATTGCTTGTGTCGGGTTTCATTTTTGTTTTATTCTTTTTCTTTTTAGACTGCTTCATTACCTCAGCCTTAAGATGGGGGAAGAGGATGACGTCACGAATGGATGGCGCATTCGTGAGCAGCATTACCAAACGATCAATCCCTATACCTTCTCCGGCGGCCGATGGCATGCCGTATTCCAGGGCGCGGATAAAATCTTCATCAAGTTCATGATGGATTTCTTCATCCGAACCCTTTTCAGCAATCTGCTTTTCAAAACGCTGACGTTGATCAACCGGATCGTTCAGCTCACTAAAGGCGTTGGCAAGTTCCCGACCGGTGACAAAGAGTTCAAAACGATCAGTGACTTCTGGATTCTCTTCATTTCTTCTTGCAAGTGGAGACACCTCGGTTGGATAAGCCGTAATAAAGGTCGGGTCAATCAATTTTTCTTCCACAAGGAGTTCAAAGAGTTCGGTTTTGGCTTTGCCAGGTCCTGCCTGTTCTTCAAGCTGTATTCCTTTTTCCTTTGTAAGTGCCATTACTTTTTCATCATCTTCAAGAACAGCAGGATCAATACCCCCAAC
>JAFLJO010000162.1 GCA_022712975.1 Desulfocapsa sp. | reverse complement strand
ATGGGTTACGAATAAACGAAAGGCAGTATGGAGGAAAACCGGGAAATATTCAAGAAAAAATGAACGAAGGGTGGCAGAGAGTAATTGCCTGCTTGACTTCAATATCTCCAGTGTTTACGTTTCTGTGACTATTCTAAGTAGATAAAAATAATTCTCTTCTTGATTTCAGGAGGTTTTTGTGGATTTTAATGATTCTTTATCCATAGGCATGGATGATTTTACAGACCATGAAGATATGGTTATCCCAGACGAATTGCCGATGATGGCAGTCCGTGATGTGGTTGTTTTTAATTATATGATTATTCCCCTTTTTGTGGGACGTCCCAGTTCTGTTGACGCTGTAAATGCAGCACTTGAGGGCGATAAACTCATTATGTTGCTTACCCAGAAAGATGCCACCAGTGATAATCCTGAGCCGGATGATCTGTATAGTGTTGGTATGGTGTGCATGGTTATGCGTACCTTGAAGCTTCCTGATGGCAGACTGAAAGTACTTGTACAGGCTGTTTCAAAAGCAAAGGTTAAAAAATACACACAGGTTGACCCCTATTGTCTGGTTAAGATTAAACCCCTTCAGGAAGAAGAAGTTGATCTAACGGAGGTGGCTACAGAAGCCTTGATGCGTACGGTGCGGGATCAGACTGAGAAAATTATGTCGCTCCGCGGTATCCTCTCGGTTGATTTGATGATGATCATCAATAATATCGAAGAGCCTGGGCGTCTTGCTGATCTTGTGGGTTCTAATCTGCGTTTGAAAATACCCGAATCTCAATCCATCCTTGAAGAGCTCAATCCTGTTAAACGTCTGCAGCTTGTAAAGGACCTGTTGACCAAGGAACTTGAAGTCTCAACGGTACAGGCAAAAATTCAGTCTGATGCCAAGGAGGAGATGAGCAAGTCCCAGCGCGAGTATTATCTGCGTGAGCAGCTTCATGCCCTCCAGAAAGAACTTGGTGATGGTGACGAGCGTGGTCAGGAAATTGATGAGCTGATGCGTAAGCTCAAAAAAACCAAAATGCCGAAATCCGTGCGTAAAGAGGCCAGAAAACAGGTCACCCGTATGGACATGATGCACCCTGATTCTTCTGAAGCAACAATTATCAGAACCTATATTGACTGGATTCTTGATGTGCCCTGGAAAAAGGGAACCAAAGATAAACTTGATCTGGTCGAGGCCAAAAAGGTACTTGATGAGGATCACTTTGGGCTGGATAAAATTAAAGAGCGGATTCTTGAGTATCTTGCTGTGCGTAAACTGAATCCTGACACCAAGGGGCCGATTCTCTGTTTTATCGGGCCTCCAGGTGTAGGAAAAACATCCCTTGGTAAATCCATTGCAAGGGCTATGGGACGAAAGTTTCATCGTCTCTCTTTGGGCGGAATGCGTGATGAAGCGGAAATTCGCGGGCATCGCAGGACGTATATAGGTGCCATGCCGGGTAGAATTATTCAAGGGCTGAAAACCGTTAATTCCAATAACCCCCTTTTTATGATGGATGAGGTTGACAAAATCGGCTCGGATTATCGCGGCGATCCATCTTCTGCTCTTTTGGAAGTACTCGATCCTGAACAGAATTATGAGTTCACCGACCATTACATGAATATGCCCTTTGATCTGTCCAAGGTCATGTTTATAACAACTGCCAACAGGTATGATACAATCCCAGGACCTCTGCTTGACAGAATGGAGATCATTGAGCTTTCAGGATATACTCTGGAAGAAAAGGTGGAGATTGCTACAAGGTATCTGCTGCCCCGTCAGATTAAGGAAAATGGTATCAAGCCCCGGCATCTACGGTTTGCCGATGGAGCACTCTCCTATATTATTAGTCACTATACCCACGAAGCAGGTTTACGAAATCTTGAGCGGGAAATTGGCAAGATTTGCCGCAAGGTGGCAAGAAAGATTGCAGAAGGCGGGAAGGGGCCATATGCCATAAACAACAATACGCTGGATCGTTATCTTGGGCCGCCTAAGACTATTCCAGATTCAGAGCTTGAGCAGTTGTCTCAACCGGGGCTGGTCACTGGTCTTGCCTGGACTGAAGTTGGTGGAGAGATTCTCACCATAGAAGTAAATATCATGCCGGGTAAGGGGAAGATGACACTCACCGGACAGTTGGGTGATGTGATGAAAGAATCGGTGCAGGCTGCTCTCACCTATTGCCGAAGTCGCTGCGATGAGCTTGGTGTAAAAGAGGATTATTTCGATAAACATGATATGCATGTTCATGTGCCAGCAGGTGCTATCCCTAAAGATGGCCCATCTGCTGGAATCTCCATGGCCACAGCAATTTACTCTGCAATCACCGGAAAAAAAGTGGTCAAAAAACTTGCCATGACAGGAGAAGTAACCCTTCGTGGCAGGGTGCTGCCCATTGGTGGTCTCAAGGAAAAAGCCCTGGCGGCCGTTCGTGCCGATCTTACCAAGGTGATTATTCCCGCCCAGAATGAAAAAGATCTGGTTGAAATCCCGCCTGAAATCCGAAAAATCATGACCTTTTATCCGGTAAAAGATATGGATGGAGTGGTGGCAATTGCCTTTGATGATCAACTGAAAAAGCAGGCGGTAGAGAAGTAGAGTAAAAAGATGATGGTGAACGAAGACCGACATTCTCCTGGATTTGTGACGGTAAAAAGGGTCATCCTTGCGGTGATCCTTTTGCTTTTTGCAGCAGTGCTCTGTCTTGGAGTCTGGTTTATGCAGTTTACAAGTCAGGTCGCGAGCGGTGATAAAACTGAAACAGCAATTGTTATTGTCCCTAAAGGATCTTCGTTAAAAGAGATCAATGGAATTTTGGCAGGCTCAGGTCTTGTGCAGGAAGATGTACGTTTTCTTGTGCTTGCCAGATATCTTGGTCTTGCGGCAAAATTGCAGGCTGGTGAATTTGCACTCCATCGTGGTCAAACAGCTCAAGAGTTACTGGAAGAGCTTACCACTGCAAAGCCTATTCAGCATGCAGTCACCATTCGGGAAGGCTTGACCATTGTTGAAATTGCAGAGATTTTCGCAGCTGACGGCTGGTGTGTAGCGGAAGAATTTATTAGCCTGGCAGAAAATCCTGAATTCTTAAAAAGTTTAGGGCTTGAAGCACATAAAAACCTGGAAGGATATCTCTATCCGGATACCTATTACCTGACGCAAAAAGGGCATACAGCAGCTGATCTCATTCGTATGCAGGTGCGCAAGTTTTTTGCAGTATGGAATGAAATTAAGACTGTTGCCCCCCTTGAATTATCCCCCTATGAAGTTCTTATTCTTGCCTCCATGGTGGAAAAGGAAACAGCAAAAGCATCCGAACGTCCCGTTATTGCCGGTGTCTTCTTTAATCGTTTACGGAAAGGTATGCGTATGCAGTCTGATCCCACGGTAATGTATGGGGTTGAAAACTTTTCAGGCAGGCTGACCCGTAAAGATCTGAAAACTCCATCTCCCTATAACACTTATACGTTGAAACGGTTACCCGTTGGCCCCATCTGTAATCCCGGAAAAGCTGCGCTTATGGCAGTTTTGCATCCGGAAGAAAGTACGTTTTATTATTTTGTCTCAAAAAATGACGGAAGCCATAAGTTTTCAAAAACCCTTCGGGAGCATAACCGGGGTGTGAATAAATATCAGCGGTCGAAGAAAAGAATCAGTGGGGTCTATAAGAAGATTCAAGAAGAGGGCGAAGAAAAGTGATTTGTGTTGACAAAGCACCAGCAATATTGTAACGTTTCTACAAAGATAGACAGGGAGGTTAGTCAGTGTCCATTGTCACAGTTTCCAGCAGAGAGTTTAATCAAAATATCAGCAAAGCTAAAAAAGATGCCAGGGATAATCCTGTTATTATCACAGATCGGGGAAAACCTGCCCATGTCTTGTTAAGTATCGAAGAGTATCGCCGAATCACCAAAAGTGAAAAAAACATCTTGGATCTGCTTGCCATGCCCTCTGCGGCTGATATTGATTTTGATCCTCCAAAAATCGACAAGTTGTTTCTTCAACCTGCTGATATGACATGAACTATATCCTCGACACTAATGTTGTCTCAGAATTACGAAAAGGTGGTAGTAGTAAGATAGATCCCAATGTGGAGAGGTGGGCAAAGCAGAGCATGACTGCAACTTTTTATTTGTCGGTAATAACAATTCTAGAGCTGGAGATGTGGGTATTACTCATTGAAAGAAAAGATCGTATTCAGGGGACGACTTTACGCAGCTGGTTGCAAAATCATGTCCTTCCCGCTTTCAAGGACCGCACCCTCAATGTTGATCACAATATCGCCCTCCGCTGTGCTGCTCTACATGTGCCCGACAGACGTTCAGATCGGGATGCCCTCATCGCAGCTACTGCTCTGGTGCATGGCATGAATGTTGTTACCCGAAATGTCGCCGATTTTGCAGATACCGGAGTAGAAATCGTCAATCCGTGGCTTTGAAACATTTTAATCTAGAGAGAGCTTGGCATTTCGGGGTCAGAGTTTCCGGAAATCGTCCTTAAAACGCTCTATTTGATGCATGCGCTCATGTAAAATAGTTACAATACCAATGGAATCCTTACTCAGATATTTCCAATAGACGAAATGTTTCTGGTATCGGAAAAAGTACCCGGAAACGCCAAATTCAGCAGGTATTGGACGCGAAAGAAGCTCATGTGTCTCTATTTTCCTAAAAGCTGCGAATAAACCCGTGATGTAAGATTCTGCCTGGGTAGCGCCCCATGTTTCTCTGGTGTAACGATAGATTTCGTCAATCCTGTAACTGGCAGATTTTTGAATAAGAAACGGTGTCATGTTTCTATTGTTTCCTGATTCCGGTCAATAATATCAGATGCTGTCAATGACACATAAGAACTTTCCGATGCAGCAAAGGAAAGGCGTAGCTCTGCTCTAAGCTGATCAAAGGCTTGTTTGTCCATACGTTCCTTATCTCGGCGAATAAGATCACGGAGATACTCACTTACATTTTCATAAGCCCCTGTCTCTCCAACATTGACTGCCACCACATCTCCTAAAACATTATTCAGCCGTACCGTTATTGTAGCATGAGCCATGCTATTCCTCCAAATAGGTTATTTATGTCAATGTTGTATTCATTATAACTAATATTAACGACAAGTCCAGTTTGGAATTATTTTAAACATCTCTTATTGCCCTTTGTTCCGCACCTGTACATGAAAAAGGTTACAGACAGGTAGCATGCAAAGTTTCTTCAAGCACAGGTGGCGAAAAAATTGCGACGTAGGTAAGCGCAGAGTCCGTAGATGCTTAACTTATTTCGTTCCCGTTCCTCAGTTTTTCCCAAAAGTGAAAAAAGGGCAGGATCAATTTAATACTATAGAGCAGAGCAGTCAGGAAAGTTGTTGCAGAACATAATCAGCAATAACCTCGGATGAAGTGGCAGTAGAGTCAAGAGACAGGAAACTGAGACCGATATCATAAAGATTTGTATCAAACTGTTCAACCCGTACAACAGAACCGGTAATAGTCATCGTTGAGTCTTCCTGGAGGGGAATTTGCAGTTCCAGACGGGCACCAATGTCGAACTTGTTGCTGCAGCTAATCAGGATTCCACCTTTACTGATGTTTTTCGATTGGTTGCAGATCTCTTTTTCTTTAATTGCCAGGGATCGTATGGTTACGTTGCGCTGAAGCTCTATTCTGGTAAAAGTTCTTTTTTCCTCTGAAAATAAAGCGAGTTGGTGGGTACCCTGACTCTTTGCCCGATACAGTGCACGATCAGCGCTATCCATCAACCCCTGTGCATCACTACTATCCAGTGGGAAGGATGCCAGTCCGCCACTACAGTTGATGGGAATACTCCTGCCATTATAGTGAATAGCGAGTTTGTTGATACGCCCAAGAAGTTTCCTGCCCACCATCATCCCCATGAATTTATTTGTTTCCGGGAGAAGAATGACAAACTCATCGCCTCCAAAGCGACAGGCAATATCTTCTTTACGTTTTGAGCCTAAAAGAATTGCTCCTACCTGCTTTAACGCTTCATCTCCGGCAAGGTGACCATGTTCATCATTAATTTTTTTAAAATTATCAAGGTCAAAAAAGATAAGAGTGGTATCGTAACTGCGCCGTTTTGCCCGTGACAGTTCCTGCTCGAATAGATTTTGAAAGGCACTTCGACTCAACAGGCCAGTAAGAAAATCCTGATGTGCAGATTTGAGAGTTTCTTCAAAACGGGAAAATTCGATCAATTTGGGATTATCGAGAGAAGGTTTAATAGTGCTGAAATAATCGCTTGCAGCAGTTGTTAAGCCCAAGCTACGATTCAGACGGCTCTGCATATTCTTTGCGTGTTGAACTATGGCGTGCCAATGCTCGCACGCCTCATCCTGGGTAAATGTCAGCTGGACAAGATTGTACAGGATTATCTTACAGGCTTCTTTTTCATTTCCGCTTAAAAAAGGTTTTAAATGGTTGCATTGAGCGGTGAAATCTCCGGGAGCACTGCTCAGTGAATCCAGAATGTTTTGTTGAAGGAGATGGTGTTCTGCGGGTGTTTTTTTCTGGTCTTCTATGGTCATAGTAGTGTTTCGTCCTTGCGTTAAAAGGCAAATGCAAGCTGTTGTGTTGGAGTTTGCTACTCTTTCGGAAACGTTATGTAAAGACTCTCTTTTAACAATTTTGAATTTAAAATGGAATAAAAATGTACTATAATTATATGATGTGATTTTTTAACTAAATCTCTTACAAATAGATTAGTACGGTCACCTCAAGTGATTGGTGGAAATTAGCTTTTACTTTTTAATAACACGGGAATATGCTATCGTTTGCTGAGTCTGTCAGAGGGTGGATATTAATAAAAGTGTGATAAAAAAGAGTTACAAGATATAACTATTTTTATTGTTGAGAAGATATGAAGATTGCTTTGGTACAAATAAATCCGGTGATAGGTGATTTTGCTTATAATTGTCGGAAGATCCTTGATGCTTGTCGTGATGCGGCCCAAAACGAATGTTCCCTGGTTATTTTCCCGGAACTTGCAGTGTCGGGTTACCCCCCTCATGATTTACTTGAGCGTCCCGCTTTTCTGGATGCACATGATAAAGCACTGGATACGCTTTGTGGAAAACTGCCGGGAGTTGATGTATTGATCGGTTGTATTGAGCAGAGGCAAACAGGGAACCCGGGCAAGAAATTATATAATAGTGCTTTTTTGATTCGAAAGGGGCGTATCGTTCACCGCATTCAAAAGCAACTCCTGCCCACCTACGATGTTTTTGATGAAAAACGCTGGTTTGAGCCGGGAAACGTACCTGAGATTGTCGAATGTCAGGGATTGCGACTGGGAATCACCATTTGTGAAGATATCTGGCATTCGGAGATCGGTGAGTATGAGTCAGACCCTGTGGAAGCACTTTTTGCTGCTAACAAACACATTGACTGCCTGATAAATATATCCGCTTCTCCGTTTCAACGTGACAAAGAGTCTGTTCGGCACCGCCTCTTCAGAAATATCTGCACCAGATATCGGGTTCCCCTGATGTATGTAAATCAGGTGGGCGGGCAGGATTCACTTCTCTTTGACGGTCGCAGTCTGCTCATGGATGCACGGGGAGAAATCCGGGCAAAATCTCTTGGATTCCTGGAAGATACCCTGATTGTTGAAAGTGACGATTGGAGCGGCAGGCTTCACGAACCGGCAGAAGAGACAAGTCTTGCAGCAGTGTGTGACGCACTTGTTATGGGGATTCGTGATTATGTCAGAAAATGCGGCTTCAAAGCTGTGGTGCTTGGGCTTTCAGGTGGCATTGATTCGGCTCTCACTGCAGCACTTGCAGCCAAGGCACTTGGTGCCGAAAATGTTTTTGGTGTGGCTCTTCCTTCCCCGTATAGCTCAGATGATTCCATGGAGGATGCAAAGGCACTGGTAAAGAATATTGGGTGTGATTTTGCAATAATTCCCATCAGCAATCTTTTTGCTTCTTTTAAGGAAAGTCTTCAGCCTCTATTTGGAGATTCTCCATCCAATCCATCGGATCTGACAGAGCAAAATTTGCAGGCACGAATTAGGGGGAATCTGCTCATGGCACTGTCCAATAAATTTGGTCACCTCCTACTTTCCACAGGTAATAAAAGTGAAATGGCAGTAGGCTACTGCACTTTGTATGGAGATATGAATGGCGGGCTGGCTGTTATTTCAGATGTTCCCAAGCAACTGGTTTATGAGTTATCCCGCTTTATAAATCGTGAAAAAGAGATTATTCCCCTTCGTACCATTACAAAATCCCCCACGGCAGAGCTTAAACCGGATCAATGTGATCAGGATGATTTGCCCGATTATGCGACCCTTGATCAGATTTTGCAGATGCACCTTGAAGAATATCTTGGGGTGACGGAAATAACGAATCGCGGATTCTCAAAAGATCTGGTAACAGATGTTTTGCGCCGGGTACGCATAAATGAATATAAACGCAAACAGGCACCCATGGGATTGAAAGTGACAAGTAAAGCTTTTGGGTATGGCCGTAGATATCCAAATGTACAGAACTTCCAGGGCTGATTAATGAGCACTAAAAAAACAGAACGCGAGAATTGGACACCTCGAAAACAACTGTTCCTGCTCTTATTCCTTATCGTTGTGGGATTACTTATAGGTCGTGAACTCTTAACAGAGCGTCCTGACCAGGTGCATATCACCACCAGTGGTCGTATTGACATGTGTCTTTCCTGTCACACTGAAGAAAAACTTGATCCTGCACATGATCCACGAGTAATAGGATGTGCGTCCTGCCATCTTGGTGATGCGCTTGCCATTGATAAAGAACAGGCCCATAAGGGAATGGTTCTAAATCCGGGCGATTTACGTGTTGTGGAAAAAACCTGTGGTATTGAAGGCTGTCATCCAACAGATGTAAAAAAGGTGATGAATTCGCTGATGGCCACTAATCGCGGGATCATTGGAACCCTTCTGTATTATTGGGGTGAAAGCGATTCGCAGGACACCGATCTTACCGTAAAACAATTGATGGACAGTGGAGAAACTTCACTCGCTCTTGATTATTTCAGAAAGATGTGTGCAACCTGCCACCTTTGGAAACAAAAAAATGATCTGCCCGGAGCGCCTGATTTTTTTAATGAAAAGGGCGGAGGGTGCACAGCATGTCATTATCGTCTTCCAACCGGTGAAGAGCTGCAGGGGGTGGCCGGTTTTGGCGATGATACAGATGTTGTCCAAAAGAAGATTCATCCGCTGATTGTCAGCAAGGTGGATGACGAAAATTGTCTCCGCTGCCATAATCGATCAGGTCGTATAGGGATCTCCTACATTGGGATAATGGAGTCGGAAGGCTACGGTACGCCCTATGAAGATGGCGGCCTGAACTCCAGGCAACTACCGGGGCAGCGTTTTTATCAGGAAATAGAAGAAGATATCCATCGTCAAAGAGGTATGTCCTGCATTGATTGTCATACCCGTAACGAGATCATGGGGGATGGAACAAGCTATGCTCACTATGAGGAGCAAATCGAAATATCCTGTGAGATGTGTCATTCGGATAACCCTGGAGTCACCAAAAAAGGCGACCCTGTAACAAACATTTCAAAAAAAGATGGGAAGTTTCAAATGACAGGACGGATTAATGACGAAATATACCCTCTGCCGATACCTAAGAAAGGTGTTTGTGATTTTGACGGGCATAAACGAGTAACATGTAAAGCCTGCCATTCCAGCTGGGTTCCACAATGTTATGGTTGCCATATAAAACGTGATGAAACCAAAACGCATCTGGATAAACTTACCCTTAAAGAGACTCCGGGGATGTGGGAAGAGGGTCGGACCTATCTTCGTTACGAAAAACCTGTGCTTGCATTGTGGAAAGATAAGGTGGTGGTTGTTACTCCCGGTTGTCAGGATATTGTAACTCTGATTGATAAAGATGGAAATGTGGAAGGCGGCTTTAATCGTTTTACCATGGCTGCCATTAATCCCCACACCACGCAAGCCAAAGGGCGGGATTGCGTAGATTGTCATCAATCCACCAAGGCGGTCGGGCTGGGTGAGGGGACTGTTTCTGTTGATGAAGAGGGCGTCTGGTCATTTGTCGGTCTGGGTCAGGGAGTGGATACGCTTGATGGTCAAACCGTACCCTTTGATGCCTATGTGAATATTGAAGGTGAGGCGTTGCAGCACAGTGCAAGAGCTGATTTACGTCCCTTTAACAAAGAAGAGTTACAGCGTATATTACATGTGGGTCGATGCGTTGGCTGTCATGACAAGTATGAAGATCCTATTTGGAAAGACTACAGCATAGATACAGAATGTTCACGGCTGGAGAATAATTAGCTGTCAATTGACAAACCGGAGGCACTATGCAACAGAAAAAAACGTTTCGCGATGCCATTTTTGTGGTTACTACAGAACGCTTGTGTCCAATATATAATATAGGTGAAGAGCTGAGGGTTGAAGAGTTCTGTGCCGTTGTTCCTGAGGCAAAGCCGGTTTGCATGCTCCTTGTTGAAAAACTTATCGAGATAACGAATACAAAGGAGAGCTTTAAACGTTTTTCCCCGCTTGGTGTGCAAAAAGCAAAGTTTAGCTGTGGAGGGTGTCAGGGGCAGATAGGGTTTGAATATAAAAAGAAAAAAGATTTTTCAACTCTGCAAATGAAACTGCTGTCCGAGGCTGAAAAACGCAGAAGAAAAAAACATCTTGATATCTTTTTCGGAAAACTTCGTGATTTTCAATTATTTGAGTCACTTGACGATGGTGCTCTGTTTGATCTTGCTGGACTTCTGGAATTTAAAACATATCCCAAGGGTAAAATTGTTCTTAAGCAGGGAGATCCCGGGGCGAATCTTTTTGTCCTGCTCTCTGGAAAAGTAGGAGTTATCGGGGGTGATGGCTTGCAGCTGGCATCAATGGGAAAAGGGGACATATTTGGTGAAATGAGCCTACTCTCCGGTGAACCGGTCTCCTTTTCCATTCATTCCCTCCAGGAAACAGAAGCGGCACTTTTAAGTATCAAAAATTTTAAATTTGTTTTGAGAAAGTATCCGGTGTTACAGCTATTTCTTCTGAAGATGCTTGTGG
The DNA here is from genome assembly GCA_022712975.1 of Desulfocapsa sp. Taxonomy (GTDB): domain Bacteria; phylum Desulfobacterota; class Desulfobulbia; order Desulfobulbales; family Desulfocapsaceae; genus Desulfocapsa. The sequence continues at coordinate 18,415 of JAFLJO010000162.1, read as the reverse complement.
ATCGTGCTCAGGCAATGGCTCTGCGCTCTGGAAATATCACGTCAGGTATGTCCGGAGAACTTGATGAAATCAGCATTGTTGAGCTTTTACAGCTAATTAATTCCAGTGGGAAAACAGGACGCATCCGGCTGATTCTTGATGATGCTGAGGCCATAGTTCAATTTAATGAAGGTGAACTGATTCGGGTTCGCTATAGAGAGCTGAAAGATAAAAAAGCCCTTTTTGCGTTGTTAACCAAGAAAAGCGGCCATTTCAGTTACACAAAAGGAATCCCGCAGGGGCTTGAATTGACGGAACCTTTTGGAGATTTTATGGGCTTGATTATGGAAGGTGTTCAGTATATTGACGAACAGGACTATGCTCAACAAAATCTTAGAGAATCCTCATAACCAGGCTGCCAACGCCTTGTTCCACAAGGGAGAGCTTTTGGGCCAGGCCGTAAGACAGATCCACATCCCTTCCTTCAATATAGGGCCCTCGATCCGTGACCACTGCCCGCACCATTTCTCCGGTTTGCGGGTTTTTTAACTCCACTGTTGTTCCCAACGGTATCTCTTTATGGGCAATGGTTGCACCATGCATATCATAGATGTCGCCATTGGCCATGGGTCTTCCATGGAAAGCCTGTCCATACCAACTGGCAACAACCGGTTGCTCCCCTGTGCTCTCAGGAAGACGTATTTTTACTATTTGGCCAATCGGTAAGGTTCTGGGGTCATTTATGCCATTGTCAGCTATAATGTCCTTAACGTGCACAAAGTATTTTTTTACAGCCAAGCCCCAAAGAGTTTCCCCTGCCTGGAGAGTATGTTCAATAACTTTTCCCCGTTGTGTTTCCTGAGGAAGTACTTCGTATGTGCCCGGCATTGTGCAATTCATCTTGGGGATGGAAACAGGATGGCTAACTGCTGTTGCCGACTTTTGTTCCTGCTCAACCTTCTGTAATGTTTGTTCAAAGGATTTTTCCACTTGTACCGTGGCTCCTTCTTTTAAAAACCAGTTTCCATTCCTGTTTGAGCGGCCGATGGAATTTGGATTGCTTTTACGTAGAGTTTCCCAGTTTGTGTTTAACTGTCTGGTCACTTCTGCGATGGTATCGCCTTTCTGTACATGATATTCAAACATGGCATTCCTCCTGGATAAGTGCGTAGCAATTTTCGATCCATCCATTTTATCGTGTTGTAATGTCGTTGTTTAATGCTGTTTCCCCTTGATTGCTGCGGCCGTATTGTTCTTTATCGTCATAATTCTGACTTTTATTGAGAGTAACCATGTCGATTCCGTTTGATCGCTTTTGGAAATAAACTGAGATCAGTATGGGGAAGAAAAATAGATGCTACATAGTGATCTTTGAAATCTGCAACCTCGGAAAGTTCGAAACTGGTCATCTTACGAACCACTTTCACCACATCCTGGCGGATATGATTTGAAAGTTCACTCATCCATGCTCCCATCAGTGAGCCATTTCCCACATACACTATTTTTTCAGGGTCAACCTCAGGCAGCAGGCCAACAGTCATTGCACTGTCAAGGTCGATATAGGAACCAAATCCTCCGGCCAGAATGATCTGTTCCAAATCGCTGATCTCAAGTCCAACCTGTGCAAGCAGGGTAGAAATTCCGGCAAATATTGCGGCTTTTGCCCGAATAAAGTTATCGATATCCACTTCATTAAGCACAATGTCATGATCCGCAGCGCATTCATCCTGCCAGGCAAGAACATATTCCTTACCGCTTCGCCCTTCTCGGATACGGGGTGAGTCAATGTCGTTGAATTTTCCGCTCTGGTTCAATACCCCATTCTCAAAAAGGGTGGCCACAATGATGAGCAGGCCCGAGCCGCAGATCCCAAGGGGTGCTTTATTGCCCTCGGTTACATTCATTGGTTCAAGCGTTGCGGGATTAAGGCTGAAATCACTGATTGCACCTTCAACTGCCCGCATTCCGTGGGTGATGCCCCCGCCTTCAAAGGCTGGACCTGCAGAGCATGCAGCGCAGGCAAGCCACTCTTTATTGCCGATAACAATTTCCGCATTTGTTCCAACATCAATAAACAGAGTAAGAAGCTCAGTGCGATACATACCGGAGCCCATAACTCCTGCTACAATATCGCCGCCCACATAGCTGGAGATGGCAGGGAAGAGCAGGACGACGCAGTGTGAAGGGAGGGCAAGGTTAAGATCTGCAGCGCGTAAAGGGGGGAAAAAAGTAGAGACCGGAACATAGGGAGAACGTCTGATATTATCCGGTTCCAGCTCCAGGAGCAAATGGGTCATGGTGGTGTTGCCGGCAATGGTGATGGAGTTGATCTCATCCCTCTTGATGACACCATACCCGCTATCGTCGGTCGGAGTGGAATTTTTCAGAACATTTTCGATGATCTTGTTCATGGCATCCACCACCAGTTCCTGCATCATGGCCAAGCCTTTTGGTTTTTCAGCATAGATGATTCTAGCTATGACATCTTCGCCGTAACTCATCTGAGGGTTGTAGCAGGAGTCTTTAGCCAGCACTTTACCGCTGTTCAGGTCAATTAAAACACCATAAATTGTGGTGGTACCGATATCAACGGCGATACCAAAATTACGATGATCCCATTTTCCCGGCTGGATGTTCAGGAGATGGGTTTTAGATTTGTCATTAACGGGATTCTCCAGAGTTACCGTTACCAGGAAATCTTTTTCCCGTAAGGTACGCCTGATTTTTTTCATTACTGGAAGGCTGGTAGTTATGCGATGTTTATTCCGTTGGTCAGCAAGTCCCTGAATAAGACGGCCAAGGTCTGCCCGGTTGTCGTGGGTAGTGGGTCTTGCAAGTTCCAGGCACAATTTTTCCACCGGCGGATAGAAGATGCCGGCTTTTTTGAGGTCGTTTATCTCAAAGATATGCATACGTGCATGGTGCCTGAGGGGGATTTCAGTTCCCAGCCCTCCTTTTTGCCGTCCGGATTCTTCAGGGATACGGACTGTGATGTCTTCTATAACTTCTGCAATACATGCCTGACGATAGCCGCTTTTATACTCTTCAGCAGATAGCTTTTCGCTTTTTCCTCCTTCAAGCGTTCCCTGTTCAAGGAGTACCCGGCATTTACCGCAGACACCGGCACCGCCGCACGATGCGTTGATATGCAGGCCAGCTTTTTGTGCAGATTTGATCAGACTGGTTTTGTTTTTTACTTTAATGCTTTTGTTTGCAGGAAGAAATGTAACTGTGCATGTCGGCTGTTTGTCATCCATCTGGAAAGCTCCATTGTGTCCATTGTTTTTAACTGACTTAAATTGAAAACCGAGCCATCCAGACAAACGAGTTTACCCTCAAGGCGGCAGTTTACTTTTAAAGTAAAAATGAGAAGAAAAGTCAAGAAACAGAGTGAAAAGAGGAACTAACACTGGTGAATAGTAAGTAAGTCAGCATAAGTGCCTTTACCAAAATCACTCGAAGTCTACACTTATCTCAAAAAAAAACACGAGATAAGCGTAGACTTCGAATGATTTTATGCGGTACTAAAAGAAATGGCTGATAGAAAAATAAAAAAAGTCTTCCCCTTGAGGACTAAATAGGGTATTCTTTAGAGTTTTTCTTGCCTTTATATTAATACGGTAAGTTTTTTCGTATTGTTTGCTTTCCCCATTCCTTTAGTGAGTTAATGTGGAAATAGTTATTTCGATACGTTTAAATTGTTGAGTAAGGAGTCGCATACTGCTGTGAGTCCTTCTTTTTTATTTCATATTAAGTTTGTTTCAGCAAACTGAGCCGGGTTTTTCGGCAGAAAGAATCTGGTAGAGGGTAGCAGACATGAGTGTAGATTTAAGCAATGTCCGAAATATCGGGATCAGTGCCCATATTGATTCAGGGAAAACAACCTTGACCGAGCGTATCTTGTTTTATACAGACAGGATTCATGCCATCCATGATGTTCGTGGAAAAGATGGTGTCGGGGCAAAGATGGATTCCATGGAACTTGAGAGAGAGCGTGGTATTACCATTCAGTCGGCTGCCACCTATTGTACCTGGAAGGATATTAATATCAATATTATTGACACTCCAGGGCATGTTGATTTTACTGTGGAAGTTGAGCGTGCCCTTCGTGTACTTGACGGTGCTGTTCTCGTCCTTTGCTCTGTTGGTGGCGTCCAGTCTCAGTCCATCACCGTAAACAGGCAGATGGATCGGTATAATGTTCCTCGTATTTCGTTTATCAATAAATGTGATCGAACCGGTGCTAACCCCGAGCGGGTAACCGGGCAGCTTCAGGAAAAATTGGGATTGAATGCGCACATGTTGCAGATTCCCATAGGGCTTGAAGGTGACCTTGAAGGTGTGATCGATCTTGTTACTATGAAAGCCATCTATTTTGATGGTGAAAATGGTGAGACCATCCGCGAGGAAGAGATTCCTGCCGGGCTTAAAGATGCGGCCGAAGAGAAACGTGAAGAACTCCTCGATGTAGTTTCCATGTTTTCTGATGAACTGATGGAAGCAATGCTTGAAGAGACTGAAATTACCACTGATATGGTAAAAGCAGCTGTTCGAACCGGAACCCTTGCCCTGGAATTTTCTCCAGTATTTCTCGGTTCTGCTTATAAAAATAAAGCTGTTCAGCCACTCCTTGATGCAGTTGAGTATTATCTTCCATGTCCCACCGATGTTGAAAATATCGGGCTTAATCTGGATAAGGATGAAGAAGAATTTTCAGTTACCAATGATGATGAAGATCCTCTTATCATGCTCTCCTTTAAATTGGAAGATGGTCGTTATGGTCAGCTTACCTATGTTCGCACCTATCAGGGTACATTGAACAAGGGTGATACCGTTGTTAATACCAGAACCGGTAAAAAAGTGAAGGTTGGGCGTCTGGTTCGGATGCATTCCGATGAGATGGAAGAGATCGATTCCTGCGGTTCCGGTGATATTGTTGCTCTGTTTGGCGTGGATTGTGCCTCCGGTGATACTTTCACCGATGGCAAACATTCATGCTCTATGACTTCCATGCATATTCCCGAACCTGTTATTTCACTGGCTATTATACCAAAGGACAACAAAGCTCAGATCAATATGTCCAAGGCTCTTAATCGTTTCACCAAAGAGGATCCAACATTTAAGACCTTTGTGGATCATGAGACCAGCGAAACAATTATCTCTGGAATGGGTGAGCTGCACCTTGAAGTATACGTTGAGCGAATGAAACGGGAGTACGGTGCTGAAGTTGAAGTTGGTGCACCTCAGGTTGCATATCGCGAGACTATTACCAGGCGTGCAGAGTTTAATTATATCCATAAAAAACAGACTGGTGGTTCCGGTCAGTTTGGTCGGGTTGGCGGTTATATGGAACCTTTGGAAGAAGGTGAATACGAATTTGAAGATAAAATCGTGGGTGGTTCTATTCCACGAGAGTTTATCTCATCCTGCGACAAAGGGTTTAAGAAGAGCCTGGCAAAGGGAACACTTTGCGGATCACCTGTTACCGGTGTGCGTTGTGTTATAAATGATGGTGCATTTCATGCTGTCGATTCCTCCGATGTTGCTTTTCAGCTAGCTTCCGTTGGTGCTTTCAAGGAAGGATATATGAAAGCCAAACCTACTATCATGGAACCTATTATGAAAGTTGCTGTTGAGGGGCCGTCCGAGTTTCAGGGTTCGGTTATGGGCAGCATTAATCAGCGTCGCGGTATGATTATCGGAACAATGGAAGAAGGAACTTACACAGTGGTTGAAGCTGAGGTTCCCCTTTCTGAGATGTTTGGTTATTCCACTTCTCTTCGTTCTCTGACCCAGGGTAAGGCGGAATTTACCATGGAGTTTGCAAGTTTTAAGCCTGTTCCTAAGAGTGTCAGTGAAGAGCTGATTAAAAAATTCCAGGATGAGAAAAAGGAAAAATAGAGTTCTCTTTTTTGAATCTTGATGCAAAAAATGATTTTTGTCTCAGGTGATGTTTCTGCCTGTCCGGAAAGCCTTGGGCTTTCAGAAAATGACTATATAAAAGAGGTGTTTACCATGGGAAAAGAAGACCTGGTATCAAATAATCCATTACGAGTCCTTGGCCTTGAAACAGATGAGGCTGTTGATGCTCGTCGTGTTGGCCTGGTTATGGCTCGTGCAGGGCTTGGAAAAACTGCAATTCTTGTTCAGATAGCCATGGATGCCATGTTTCGTGATAATAAGGTTTTACACGTCGCCATTGGTGAAGGTATTGATAAGACCAGAACCTGGTATGATGACATTCTGACGCTGATTAATGACGACAAGAAAGTTGCGAATTTTCAGACGGTTGTTGATGATATCATGAAGAATCGCATGATTATGACCTTTAAAGAGAATAGCTTCAGCCTTGCAACACTTGAAGAACGTATGGAAGATCTGTCCTCGCAGGAAATCTTTAAGGCTGACTGTCTTATTGTTGACGGTTTTGATTTTAGTGATGCTGAAAGCGTTTCTGCCTTGAATGAACTGAACGGGTTCATGAATAAAAATGAACTTAAGATGATCTGGTTTTCTGCTGTCAGTCATCGTGGTGATGAGCGGGTAAGCGCCAATGGTGTACCTGCACCATGCCATGAATTTGACGAAATCTTTGATACCGTTCTGCTTATTTCTCCTGAAGATGATGAAATCAGGTTGAAGACCCTGAAATGTTCTGAAGCATGTTCTGTGGATGCAGGAACGTCTTTGAGTCTGGATCCCGCAACCATGTTGCTAAAGAAGGCGTAAGTAATTTTTTTTTAATAGCGTGTGTTAGCGTTCTTGTTGAAGCGTAAGGCGGGTATTTCCAATTGGGAATACCCGCCTTTTTTTGTTTTAATCTGCTGTCGAAAACCTTAAATCCCATATAACCCTTATGCAATTTCGTCCATGTATAGATCTTCACAATGGTAAAGTGAAACAGATTGTTGGTTCAACTTTAAGTGATGATGATCCAGATAGCTTACAAACCAACTTTACGGCTAAGCACCCATCCTCCTGGTTTGCAAAGCTTTATAAGCGTGACAATCTCACCGGTGGCCATATCATTAAACTTGGGCCAGGAAACGATGATGCGGCTAAAGAGGCTCTTGCAGCATGGCCAGGCGGTATGCAGATTGGAGGTGGTATTACGGCTGAAAATGGAAAAGAATGGCTGGATTACGGGGCATCCCATGTCATTGTGACATCCTATGTTTTTTCAGGAGGCCAGATAGATTATAGTCGTTTGCAAAAGCTTGTGAAGGCAGTTGGAAAAGAAAATCTGGTTCTTGATCTAAGTTGCCGAAGGCGTGGAGGGGACTATTATATTGTCACGGATCGTTGGCAAAACTTTACCGATGTGATTATCAGTCCTGCAATAATGGAAGAATTCGCAAAACTCTGTGATGAATTTCTTATTCATGCCGCAGATGTTGAGGGGCAATGCAACGGTATTGAGATCGAACTGGTTAAGCGATTAGCTGACTGGAGTCCGATTCCTGCAACGTATGCAGGAGGTGTGAAAGATATTGATGATATGCAGTTGATTCGTGATCTTGGTGGAAATCGTCTCCATGCAACAGTGGGGAGTGCTCTTGATATTTTTGGCGGCTCAACGATGACGTATGATGAAGTTGTGGCATTCCACAAAATACATTTTTAGAAATGAATTCGGATAATCAGAATAATAATAATCATGAACATGATGATGGTCTGGTTGAATTAAAACTCAAAATTCCAAAAGATCTTTATCGTGCCTATCAACGATGTACATGGATTATTATCCATGAAACCGGGCGTGAGCAGCTTGACATTATGGAAGAGATGGTTCTTGATTTTCTAGTGAAAAATGAGTGTTGAGAGTCTGTTTCTTACCATAATTCCTATTTGGTGTTATCTTTGAAATTGTCAGGATGCTGGCAAGTGTTCATAAAAGTGTTGATTTTCTGTTAAAATTTATATTATCATAATGTGTTTGATGTTCATGTGTCAGAAAATCAAAGTCTTTCTGGAAATTGTTCCTATATAGGTTGTCAGTTCCCGAATACCGATTACCCAATACCCAACACCTAATATCTTCTGCCCGCAGGGCATCATGTTCTTTATAAGGTTGTCCGGATCATATGAAGAAAAAGCTCCTTATAATTGAAGATGAAAAATCAGTAGCCAAGCAACTTCGTTGGGGCCTCAGCGAAGAGTATGAAATCACGATTGCTTACAATGGTGATCAGGCAAAGCCATTTCTTCTCTCAGGTGTCTTTCCCGTAATAACACTCGACCTTGGTCTTCCACCTACCCCAGACACTCCCGAGCAGGGTTTTAAGCTCCTTGAAGAGATTGCTGTTCTCGCACCGCATACTCGCGTTATTGTTATTACTGGAAATACAGAAGAAGAACATGCTATCAAGGCTGTTGCCCTCGGTGCTGTCGACTTTAGTGAAAAGCCTATTAACTTGAAATTATTAAAAATTATTCTTGCACGTGCCTATAAGATTTCAGCATTGGCAGAGGCTAAGAGGCGGCTTCAGAAACAAACCAGGCAGACTGGTTCACTTGTGGGCATGTTAGGGGTTTCCGCAGCGATGAATAAAGTCTTTGATCGCCTCAGGCATGCCAGTACCACAGATTACCCTATATTGATAACCGGTAATACCGGAACTGGAAAAGAGCTGGCAGCACATGCAGTACACAGTTTAAGCCAAAGGTCGACACAAAACTTAATTATTGTTAATTGTGGTGCTATACCGGAAAATCTGTTGGAAAGTGAATTGTTCGGCCATGAAAAAGGTGCATTCACAGGGGCTGTGTCCCGCCAGATCGGGAAGTTTGAGCAGGCAGAGCAAGGGACGCTGTTTTTAGATGAAATTGGTGAGTTACCCTTAGCCTTACAAGTGAAAATTCTGCGCGTTCTTCAGGAATCAACGATTCAGCGGTTAGGGGGTACAAAAACGCTTTCTCTTGACGTCCGGGTTATTGCTGCAACCAATGTTAATCTGGAAGAGAGTATTAAGAAGGGGACATTCCGGGAAGATCTTTACTATCGCTTGAATGTTGTGCCTTTGAGACTTCCTGATTTGTATGAACGCCCTGAAGATATACTCTTGCTGGCTCATCACTTTCTTCATGAAGAATCTCAAAAATTAAAAAGAGGGCAGATGTCTTTTTTGCCTGCTGCTCTTACTGCTCTTGCGGCCTATCATTGGCCGGGTAATGTCCGTGAACTCCAGAATCGTATCCGACGAGCTCTTGCTACAACTTTTGATAAACGAATTAGTGCTGTTGATTTGGGGCTTGATGAGATACCAGAGGAACAGGAGGAACAAAAGCTCTTTACTCTAAAAGAGACACGTGAGAGAGCTGAAAAAAGTGTAATTTCCCAGGCATTGGCATTAAGTGGAAACAATATCAGTAAGGCTGCGCTACTTCTTGAGGTGTGCCGTCCTACTCTACATGATCTGTTGAAAAAACATAAAATGAGCATAAAAAAATGAATACACAACAAAAATCATTAAAAAATTTACTGGAAAAACCATGGCTGCCATATGTGGCACCCTTTGCTCTGTTTTTATTGTTGACCGAACCTGCCCGGTATTTTCCGTCATTGGTGCCTTTTCTGTATATTGCGAAAACTGTTCTTGTCGCGGCACTCCTCTGGTTCTGGCGTAGTAAGTATGCTGAGGATCTTTCGGAAGGGCTTTCCTTTAGTGAGTTTGTTGTGGCCACACTTTGCGGGTTGCTGGTACTGGTGCTCTGGATTGCACCGGAAGGAATTTTCTATCAATTTGAAACCGGGGCAGGCTTTGATCCCTATGCCATGACTGCATCTAATGGCGCTGCCATTGGATTGATTGCGGTGCGCCTGATTGGTGCTTCTCTGGTTGTTCCGATTATGGAAGAGCTGTTTTGGCGATCTTTTTTGATGCGGTATCTGATTGATGTTAATTTTCGTTCGGTGGCAATGGGAGCGTTTACGTGGTTGTCATTTTTGGGCGTTGCGGTTTTGTTTGGTACGGTACACCACCGGATTGTGCTTGGAGTTATTGCCGGGCTGATTTATGGCTTGTTGCTGCTTTATCAGAAGAAATTACGGGGTGTTGTTCTGGCTCACGGTGTCACTAATTTTGGTCTGGGCGTTTATGTTATTGTTACTGGTAATTGGGCTTTCTGGTAAACGGGAGGGAAAAAACATTAACGAAACAGGAACTCACTCTCCCGTGTGCTGCAAATATTCACACTGAAGACCCGCCTGCATGGCAGCATCCAATTGCTTTTTATCCGAAGTAATAAAGAGATCTGCTTTCCACTCAAGGGCACAAGCAATATGTAAAGCATCCATTGCCCGCAATACATTCATTTCTAAAAGTTTAACTGATTGTGCAACAACCGCAGGGGTTGACCTGGAGGATAGTTACCTGTGTATGTCACTTTTTTCAAATGTTATTTGTGGAAATTGTAAAGAAATCTGACAGTTGTTTGGAGATGTATTCTGTTTGGGATTTTGTTTTTTTGCGTGTTGTTTTGCTTTGGTGGGTGGCGAGATTGATTTGGTTGGGTGGTTGTTGTCTGATATGTTGTGTTATGTCGAGGTGTTATTTCCTTAGGGGGCAAGGGTGTTTTGGGTGTATGCCCTTGTTTGGGGAAGTTGTAAAGAAATTCGACATTCTGTTGGAATGGCTTTTGTTTGTTTTAATATTGTTTTTTTTGTTTTAAGAACAGGGTGGCGTCGTTGGGTGGTTGTTGTTTTTTGTTTTCTATATAAAATATGATACTTACGTCTGAATTAAACGTGGTCTGTCCCCTATTGTTCTCTATTGTTCTTTTGTCCTATTGTTTATTGTTCCATGGATGGCATTTGACTTGCATGGTTACTCGTGAAAGTAAAAGTGTTTACATGCACCCAAACAGCAAAAGGAGATGAAATGAAGAAAAAATATTGGCTTGGAATTGCGGCAGGATTCTTTTTAACAAGTATGGCTGGAGTGGCAGGCGCAACAGTTATTTCAGAGGTTGAACCAAATAATACCTTGGCAACTGCACAAAATATAGATAGTTTTTTCTCTATGGAAAGTAATGTTGATATATTTAATTCCACAACTAATCCATGGGTATCTATCATTGCAACCGGCGATGGCTCATATGATTATTATTCTTTTACTGTAGCGGCTGGGGTTACAGGCTACTTTGATATTGATTCTGGAATGTATAGTACTGATACAGAAATAGCGTTATGGGATTTTAATGGAGTTGTTTTAGAAGAAAGAGATGATGGTAGTGATTATCAAAGTTCTGTTGATCCTGGAACCGTGCACGGATATGATCCATCAATCTCATATACATTTAATACTGCAGGAACCTATGTTGTTGGCGTAAGTGAATATTATTCAAGAGCTTATAATGGTGGGTGGAGTGGTAATGTACTGGATACGGGAGACACATATACGCTTCAAGTTTCTTTGACTGATATGAGCACCCCTATTCCTGAACCAGCGACAATGCTCCTTTTTGGTGCTGGATTAGCCGGTCTTATAGGGTTAAAAGCCAGAAAGAAGAAAAAATAAGTTCACACAACTCTTTTTACTTTAAAGAGGTAGGGTCATTAATTGATCCTACCTCTTTTAAGGAGAAATAGTAAGAAATAGGGGTCAGACCACATTAAATCCTTGATCTTTTAGGTCACTCATAGTACTGGTATTTTCATGCCAAGACGACCCCGATTAATAGTGCCAAATAGAAAATAGGGGACAGACCACGATTAAATTCGTTATGGATACAACTTTTCAGGTGATTGGCATATTATTAAATTATCAATGTCTGAAAAGTGTTTGTCATATGTAAATATTGTGAAACCATGTTGGATGGAAGTGGCTGCTATCCAGAGATCATTAGTTGGGATTGGCTGGCCCTTCCTGCGAAGTTGTTGAAATATCCGGGCATAATACTCAGATGTTTCATTGTCAATCAGCAGCAAAGTGACACGGGGAGAACAGAGGAATTCACTCAATTCTTTTCTGTTTAATTCTTCCCTGTTTCCTAGGATAAAACCAGCGATTAGCTCTCCAAGAACAATACTGCTAATGCCAATTTTCTCCGCCAGCCTAATAATTTCTATCGCAGCTTTGTTGCCATTTTTAAATGCTGCATATGCGTTTGTATCAAGCAGGATCTTTTTCATTTCCACATCTCTTTATCAATCTGATTAAAGTTGCTTGTTGCCTGCAAAAAATCATCTCTCTCGGTATCACTCCAGGTACCGGATAGTCTATCAAGGTCGTAATATCTAGTACGACTCATTGGGTCAATTCCGATTCCCTTGTGGATATATGAAAGAATCAATCTATTAACGCTCATTCCATTTTTTAAGGCTTCGGCCTTAAGAAGATTTTTGACATGATCATCAATGCCACGTAAGCTGACGTTCCCCATGGTGTCCTCCTGATTAAAATCCTAAAAATGCTATCACCGATATGATAGCATACCTAATATAAATAACAAAACAGAATGTAGAACAATAGCATAGAACAATAGGGGACAGACCACGATTAAATTCATTATGGATACAACTTTTCAGGTGATTGGCATATTATTAAATTATCAATGTCTGAAAAGTGTTTGTAATATGTAAATATTGTGAAACCATGTTGGATGGAAGTGGCTGCTATCCAGAGATCATTAGTTGGGATTGGTTGGCCCTTCCTGCGAAGTTGTTGAAATATCCGAGCATAATACTCAGATGTTTCATTGTCAATTAGCAGCAAAGTGACACGGGGGAGAACGTTCGAACTAACCTGCCCCAAGCATTTTACCGACCAACTTGATACGAAGCTGTGAGCGTGGATAACCTGCTAAGGTTATCTGGAAAACCGCGCTGCTTGGGGGCTGCGTTAAGTGATTTGTTAGCTGATTTCAATCTGTTACGAAAGGTGCTAACAACCAGCATGGAGTAATTGAGAAGAAAAAGGTTTAACAGACTCCCAAGCATTGGAATTATTTTCTGCTTTCCAAAGATCATAATTCCTTTGAAGATTTATCCAAAACTTTGGAGAAGTGTCAAAGGCACGAGATAACCTTAAAGCCATATCAGGAGTTATTGCCCCCTTTCCATTAATAATTTTTGATAATGTTTTCCTTGAAACATTTAAGGCGGATGCTAATTTTGTAATAGTTATGGAAAGAGGTTTTAAATAATCATCATTAATTATCGACCCAGGATGTGTTGGTTGTCTTGTCATTTTTTTCATGGCTGTCACCTCAATGATAATCGTCGTAATTTACGATGTGTGCATTACCATCAATAAATTCAAAAAATACTCTCCAATTGCCAGAAACATTTACAGCATATTGCCCTTTCAGGTTGCCGGATAATTTATGCAAATTTGAACCGGGATAATTCATATCTCGGATTTCACTGGCAGCATTCAAACGATCAAGGGTTTTTCCAAGCCTGTTTGCATGCTCAGGTTTAATACCTTTCTTTTTTCCAGAGTAGAAAAAATCTTCGAGTCCTTTATGTTTAAATGATTTAATCACACATCACATTGTAACCCCTGGGGTTTCGGTTGTCAACCGCTCTTTTGGGTGACTTGCTTAGGGACAATAGGACAATAGTAGGACAATAGGGGACAGACCACGATAAATAATTGATTTATTTGATCACTCATAGTATTGATATCCTATGCCAAGACGATCCCGATTAATAGTGCCCAATATTCCACTCCATATCATTCAACGAGGGAATAATCGGCAAGCCTGTTTCTTCACCGACGACGATTATTTGTTTTATCTCAGCTGGTTGAAGAAATATGCAAAAAGTGCGGAATGTTCCATTCATGCCTATGTTTTGATGACCAACCATGTTCACATCCTTTTAACTCCCAAACAATCAAATAGTGCAGGGACTCTGATGAGGGGCCTTGGGCAGCGTTATGTGCAGTACGTTAATCGTACCTATAAGCGAAGTGGCACGCTTTGGGAGGGACGATTCCGTTCTTCCATTATTCAACAGCAGGAATATCTATTCTCTTGTCAGCGTTATATCGAGATGAATCCTGTGCGTGCAGGAATTGTCAAACACCCGGGCGAATATCGCTGGTCAAGTTACCAGATTAACGGTCAGGGAAAGGAATCCGACTTGCTCAGTCACCATGCGCTCTACCTGAGTCTTGGCCAAACAGATGCAGAACGGCAGGCAGTTTATCGGGAATTATTTCGTTATGAATTGGAGCCAGAAGAGATTGATAAAATACGAAAAGCAACCAATGGAAATTATGCCCTTGGGAATAAGCAATTTAAAGAAGAAATAAGTAAGATTGTAGGACGTCGTGTCACTCCCGGAAAAGCAGGAAGACCCAGGAAGAAAAAAAAAGGGACTCAGCGCCCTTCACTTTCAGATTAAAACAGGATTGTGCTCATTGCCTTTAATCTTCCCAGTCTTCAATCTTGATACCGACAATTCGACTAAATTCACCAACATTGTGGGTTACCAGAGAAGCATTATTCGCTCGGGCTATAGCTGCAATCAGCATATCGTTAGGACCGATTATTTCCCCCTGAACAGTTAGATCTGCTCTTATTTGAGCATATTCTTCAGCACAACGATCATCGAAGGGCAAACTTGTCAGTGGCGCAAAGAATTGTTGTAAACGTTGTAAGTTGGCACTTACTCGCTGGCTGTGTCTTGCTCCGAAAAGTAACTCTGCTTTGACAATACTGCACATGGCGATGTTTGCAGGAGAATGTGAACGAAAGTTTTTCTCTATTCCAATGTGTCTTTCATTGAGTAGATGGATACAAACATTGGTGTCGAGTAAATACACTTACTTTAACTCCTGGCGTTGCTCATACTCACCCTGCTCTGGGCGTTCAAGCGGGACTCCTTCCCAGGAACCGAAAAGCTCAAAATAATTATCAGGCCATGTAGAGCCGATTTCATTTTTTATTAGCATTGCCAGGTATTTAGATGTGGATGTGTGGGCGTGTTCAGCTTTCTTTTTGAATTGTTCTGCTATCTCATCCGGGACGTAACAATGTAGTTGAGCCATAACTGTCTCCAAATATATTTGATGTATGTATTGGTATGCTTAAAATACATATATACTTTTTTTTTGTCAAGTCTGGAAATATTGTGACCCAGGAAGTCAACTGTGTGCAGGAGGCTTCATGAAATGTCTTGGAATTTCATTTGTAGTGCATTAACATTTTCCTTAATTGTTCCAGTAAGCTGTACGCACAATTACATTCTTTCTGTCTGAACCTTGGTAAAATAGATGCAGAGTGGAAGACAGTACAACGGGAAATGTTTCGTTTTAAAATGAGAGCAGGTGAAATTGAAAAAACACGAAAAGTAAATAATGGAAACGAATCAAAGAGGAAGTTTGATTGTAAACTGTGCTCCCCCTTGTGGATTGTTTTTGGCCGAGATACTGCCCTTCAGACTGGATAATACTTTCTTTACCTGCCACAATCCAATACCGCTACCGTCTTTTTTGCTGGTTTTGAATGGTTCAAATAAAACATCAGGCAATAATTCTTCAGCTATACCAGGACCGTTGTCAATAATTTCTATAAAACCTTTCCCGATATTACTTTCCTTTCGAGTTGTTATTTTTACAATCGTGTTTTCTTTTTTTGCCTCAAAAGCATTAAGGAGCAGATTTTCCAGAATGGAAAAGAGAAGGTCCGGGTCAGTACGAACCCTTATCTCTTCATTGGAATGAAAATTTATCTTGAGTGATGGGAGTTTGCTTTCCAGCCGATGACAACAAGTTTGCAGGAATCCGTTAAGTTCAAGTCGTTGAAAGTGAGGCATGATTTCATCTTTTAAGGTTAATAGTCGTTTTTCAACTCGTCCCATTCTCCTGAGCGCATCATCGATCACTTCAAGCATGTCCTGCTGAAATTCCGGCTCCTGAATATGCTCCGGCGCATTCTCTTTTACCAGCGAGAGCATAGTAGATGCATTTTTGATATCGTGAAGAACAAAGGCAGAAAGCCGATTCCAGGCCTGTTGCTCACGTGAGTGGGCAAGCTCTTCGGCCATTCGTACCGCCATTAGAGCAGAGGCAGTCTGGCTGCCAAGAACAGTGAGCAGGTCAAAATCATCATATCCGTATTCCCCGCCCGTATATTCAGGGCCAAGACCAATCAGTCCGATGAGGTGGCCGCCGACTGAGATGGGAGTGAGGAGAGTGAGGTTAAGATTTCGCAGGAAAATTTCTTTTTTGGTAAGCACATTTTCCCAGGCGGGGTTCGGATCTGTGTCATTAATGTGAAAATATGGATAGGCAAGAATAAAATAGATCAAAGGGTCATTTGCAGGAATCGTGTTTTTGTCATTCTCAATATCTGAATTGTCAGGAGCATCAACCAGCCTGTATCCCCTGGATGGATCACCGAGCCATACGAGAATTCGGGTAGTATAGAGACTCTCTGATAATACATGGTGAAGTGCAGATATAACACCTCTCTCTGTCAAGGCTCCCTGAAGTTCCAATGAAAGGGACATCCATTCATTCCGGTAGTCGTATTTATCCATATAAAAATGAGTGGAGATGAAAAAATCAATCCGACGACGTATCTTTCCGGATAAGGAAAATACTCCGATGGCAACACATCCCAAAACCAGAAAAAGCCATTTCAAAACATAGGATAATTCAAGACCAAAAGCATTCATGCCAATGGAAACAAGTCCAAATCCCAGCATGTATACTGTGAGAATGGAGGGTATAACAAAGGAATAAATAACTTTTCTTGAGATGGAAATCTTTCGGTTCAATAATCTATGACGAAGTACCCCATAAAGAACCAAAATCCACCCGGACAAAAGAAGTGCTGCCAGCAAAAGATAGTGGTCATGAGTAAAATGCAGGTACGTGAGCTGGTATGAACTACTCCACAATAAAGATCCACTGATAAATAAACAGCCAATCACCAGGGATTTGAATTCCCAGCGTTGTGCAGTATTGAGCCTTCTCCAGAATTGCTCCAGCCGCCAGGAGGCGTAGAGAACTGCACTTAGTTTGAAAATTGTTGAAAAATATTCAGGGGTGTATTGCTTGAAAAGTATGGCTGAATCTGATGTTTGAATTGACCCAAAAGCAAGGAAGTAGGCAGCTGCCAGTGCAAAGGGAATCTCAAAAAATAGATACTGTTGGTGTGATACGTTTGTGTTTGGAGTTGTGATATTATGGAGGCGATGAGCCAGGCCAATCAGAAGCAGGGCAAAGATGGCTTCTGAAAATAAAACCAGTTGAGCCGCTTGAGAATTAAAGGTATGTGCGAGGTAAATGTATTCTCCGGCAAGTAGTGGCAATCCTGCCAGATAGCGAAGTAATGCGACGGAGATATTGCGTTCACCACTTTTAATACGGATGGCACCAACAATTCCTGCGACTAAAAGTAGGACATTGAGAGAATAGAAAAAAATGATCATTTGTTTTTTGTCAGCTGAAGGATTGCTTCATTGGCAAGCATCAGTCCAAAAATCCCGGTAATAGTTGGCAGGGATCCTAAAACGTTTCGCTTTCTTCCCCTGTTTTCATAGGCAGAAGCCGGCTGGCTGGTTTCTTCAGGCCCCTGGTACGAAAACTCAATCTGTTCAGTGGAATAGATACATTGTATACCACCTTCTATTCCCTGTCGCCGTAATCTGTTTCGGACGTGTTTTGCCAGTGGGCAGTGGGTGGAATTCATGATGTCGCCTGTCTTTATTGTAGATGGGTCGGTGCGCAGTGCTGCCCCCATTGATGAGAATGTTGTAATGTTTCGTTTGTGGGCACCCGCTAATAGCTGGACTTTTGGATTTAATGAATCAATGGCATCTATCAGGATATCCGGTGATGGGTTCAGGATTTCATCCAGTGTCTCATCGGCTGCGAAAAGCTGCAGGGCTTGCACCTGGCATTTCGGATTGATAAGATGGATTCTCTCCTTTGCTACTTCCACTTTTGGGAGTCCGATACTGTTTTCCAGGGCCAGGATCTGACGATTTATGTTCGATAGTTGGATGGTATCAAAATCAACGAGTCGCAAACTACCAACTCCAGCTCTTGCCAATCCCTCGGCAGCGTATCCTCCAACAGCACCAAGTCCCACAATGGTGACCGTGGCCTGTGTGAGAAGGTTAAATTTTTTGTCGCCTAAGAAACAGCGTGTTCGGGTAAATCGTTCCATGTCCACTGCCTACCACATTTTTCTCTCTTCAGGCAACAGGATTAATATCCAGGGGTGTTTCTCCAGGAACCCTTTATATATTTGCTCTTTCCTTGACCTCTGTTTCTGCTTGCTATACAATAAATATAAATGATAGTTGCTTGTTTGTAAAACATATTGATATTATTTGAATGTATCGGAAAAACAAAGTTTCTGTAAAAATTTTTGATCGACAATGGGGGAAGTTTACAAGAAGAATTTTGTTGGTTAAAGGACAATCCGAGCGTAATTCTCTCGATTATGAAATCAGTATCTGAATAAAAACGAT
>JAFLJO010000068.1 GCA_022712975.1 Desulfocapsa sp. | reverse complement strand
CGCTTACCTGGTGAATGCTTACGAAACCAGGTTTACTGTAAATCAGCATTTGTGGTGAACGGTTACCTTCTTACCATCTTCTTCTATGCGTCGCTTTATTTACAAAACTGCTGTCCGCTTTCCTCTGGAATCAGTGTCAGGGTTGGGCTGGAATACTCAATCACCGCCTTGAAAAGAAACAAAGAAAGTAACAAATGGCTCAGGGAGCATGAATTGGTATTCAAGCTGGCAGTAACTTTTCTTTGGGGTGCGGCTTGCGGTGCTTGTTCCCAGATTCTAACATGATAACGTAACAACTGTAATTTTACCCAAGGATCAGGGGGAACGTTTATGTTCAAACGAAAAAAAGATACAGTTCACCCTGTTGATGGTGAACCGTGTAAGGAAGATCAGAAAAATGCTGCCGTAGTTCTTTTTTCTAATATGAATGTGCATCAACTTAACAACTTGGAAGCTTGACCCCAGTTCTTTTTTAATGTAGCTTCTTGTGCTTGGAATAGTAAAGTAAAAATAGACAGTTTTCATGTGGTCTGACCCTATTTTACTATTTTATCTGAAGATCACCCTCCAACATAGCACTGCCTGTTCTGTGACAAACGGGTCAACTAGGAAAAATAAACCATGTGGAACATTAAAGACGTATATTTTGTGTCTGATTCAACAGCGATAATAGCTGAAGATATAGGAAGATCACTCCTCTGTCAATTTCCTGACATCAGCTTTAACGAAGAAAAAATACCGTTTGTTCGCTCCAAAGTCGAAGCCCAAAAAGCCATTACCCATATCCTGGAACAGTCAGCCGGCTTGTTGCCGATTGTCTTCTGCACCATCAAAAACAAGGAAGCCCGTGATCTCATGGACGTGGCGGAAGTTGAAATGATGGATCTTTATGGCGGATTTTTACACAAGATGGAAAGAACTCTTGAGACAAAGGCTTTGCTGGAGCCCTGTTATTTCAGGAAAGGATTTGACCTTGATAATCAAACCGCGCAACGGGTGGACGCCATCCACTATTCCCTTGAACACGATGACGGGCAAAAAACCGGGCAATACGACGATGCGGATATTATCCTGGTCGGGGTTTCCCGTTCCGGAAAGACACCGGTCAGCATCTACCTGGCCTCTCATATGGGACTTAAAACAGCAAATTTCCCCCTAACCTCGGATCATCTCAATGAGTACAAGATGCCTGGCGATATTGTTCGCAACAGAAAAAAAACCGTAGGATTAACCATTCTCCCGCAAACCTTGCACAAAATCCGGGAAAGACGATTTCCGAACAGCACCTATGCCAAACTCTCAACCTGCACGGCAGAGCTGCAGCAGATGGAACAACTGTGCATGCAACATGCTATAAGGACGATACAATCCGACTACAGATCCATAGAAGAACTCTCTGTGCAAGTTACCCAGTTACTGGGTATTTCAAAAAAGAAACGGAAGAGGCACTGATGGGCAACGTTGTGACACTGCACGAAAACCATAACATAAATCGGGGACAGACCTAGGCTGTCGAAGTAGGAAATATTTTCAACATATTCAATCACTTAAGAATCCAAAATAGCTCCTGCAGGTGTTTTTTACAACTAATAATTAATAACTTAGCTAGGAATCCAACATTTTGTGCCACAAAAACATATCCTTTTTATACATAAACTTTATCAGTTCTTAGCTTTCACAAAATCAAGTAAATCAATGATTAAATTGAACAGTTCCCGTTTATTTTAATCCTGTTCTATCTTTCAAAAACCGTACAAAAAATACCCACTTCGACAGGCTGGGACAGATCCCGATTTCCGTTACCTTATGTCCATGTATCGGAAAATCAAAGTTTCTGTGGGAATTGTTCTTATGTCGGTTACCGAACACCTAATACCGATTACCGAATACCCTCTGCCCGCAGGGCATCATGTCCAACTTCTGCGAACCCGAGGGCGATAAATCCGGTACCTGTTTCGATATCCAGGACTTTACTTTGTTTGTCGCCCCCAGTTGCAGCGAGGTAAGCCTCCCACCACACTTGTTGCTGGGCTGAAGTTTCATCAAAAGATGACGAACGCGAACTCCAGTAATTTGCAATATTTTTCCTGATGCAAGACCGACCGACTGTTACTGTTTTGTCATAATGAAAGCTTGTATTCATTTTTCTTTTTTTTCGTACTAATTGATCCCAAAAACACAGATCGCTCGCATAACGTGTTTGTCATAGTCTTCGGTTGCTTTTTCAACTTTCTTTTCAACACGAACCATCCATGTTCCGGGATGTGTAATTTTTATTTTTGCTATTCCGTCAACATTGGTTTTAGTATAATAGGCATAGGTGTTGGGGGTATCAGTGAAACCGTCAAATGTAGCCCATACTTCGGTGGAAAGAGGTTTACCGTCTAAAAGAATCCTGAAATTAAGGTACTTGCCCACCAGTGCTTCGGCCGGGTTGGAAACTGGTACAATCTCCAGCTTGTGGCCTATTACTTTCTTGTATCCGCTGTCCGCCTTGCCCACATTGACAAAGGTTTTGCAGAATTTTTCATATTTGCCGCTTGATATAACGCCTTCACATTTTTGCTTGCTTGCCTGTTTCCAGCCTTTGGTGGTTTTGGTCCAGATTACGCCCTTTCGATGGCCGGCAAAAATAGCTGTGCCCTCTTTTTTTAGCTCGGCAACACCATCGAGTGTTAATAACATATCATTTTGCATAAGCTTCAATTCATTTTTTTCTGTTCCTTCAATCAGTGTGACAGTAACTTGTTCAATAGGTTCAACCTCTTCACTTATCATGAACACATGGGCGGAAACAACGCTAAATGGCAGCTTATGGCCAACAGCAGCGTTTAATTGGACCGGTTTGATTATAAATTCGTGTGCGTGTGCAGATACACAAAGCAAAAAGGTTGCGATGACTACAAATACTACAAAAATGTTGACGTTTTTTTTCATTGAAATTCTCCTATAATGATTATCTGATTTACTTACATACTATTTTTTGAATCTAAATCGGTAGGTTCCTGCCTAAACAATCGGGGACAGGCCACGATTGATTGATGTTCTGATAGCAGGTAGTAGAAAGATATTTGGGGTTGTCCCCAATTTACGCTGATGCACTGTTGTCACTAAAGGTAATACGATCACTAGAATCGTATTACTTGTGTGTATATACCAGGCAAGGTACGCTTGGTCAAGGATAATAACACGACTGTTGTATTGGTAACACTGTGGTGATGCTTTGGGTGGTATGGAAAGAAGCAGGTGGAGAGCGGGCAGGGGGGGGGCTTATCTCGTCCCATTATCGGAGCCAATCTGTTCTCCTGTGAGACCGGTATCCACCTCCAAGGAATCATGGTTGGTAGATCCTGCCACCTATGAGCCCTTTAATCCGGAGATTGTTGGTGCCTCTCGAACACTTCTTATCGGCCGTCAGGCAGGTAGACGAAGTGTTGCGTCCACCCTGGAGTCGGCTTGGCCTGCCAATACCTGCTGAGTCAGGCCTTACCACACCTTACTCAGCGAATACGCTCGCTGGCTGCAAGCCGGAAACATTCATTGAGTGATTAGGAAATCATTGATTTGCTGAATTCCCAACTCTGATCACCCGTGATTCGATAAAAAGTTTCCTCCGCATGTGGGCAGCCTCCGGTTTCCCCTTGTGATCTGACTTCTGAGTTGGAAACTTAGGTGGAAAATATACAACTTGCCGATTGGCAGCTAAAAATGTTAATTTGAGTGTGTGTGCTACCTATCCCACCAAACTATAAGGAGGTAACAATGAATCCAGATGATATTTCCATATTCGACCTAAGTCCACCAGAGAAGTTACAACTGGTGGAAGACCTCTGGGATGATTTGGCGGCCAAGCCGTCAGAGGTTCCTGTTCATGAATGGCAGAAGGAAGAGTTGGCTCGCAGAAAAGCTAACCTGATGAACAAGCCTGCTTCAGGGCTTTCGTGGGACGAAGTCAAAAACAGAATTCGAAATCGCTATGGCCGCTAAACTAATAATAGCGCCGGAAGCACAACAGGACGTTGACGGGGCATATAGCTGGTATGAAGATCGTAGATTTGGATTGGGGGAAGAATTTCTCGTCTGTGTGGACGCCTGTATTGAGGCAATTTGTCGTATGCCCGAATTATATGCTAAAGTTCACGAGGAGTATCGCCGTGCGTTGGTTAGGCGGTTTCCGTACGCCATTTTTTACGAGTATGTCGGTGGGGGGGTGACCGTCTACAGTATCTTTCATACGTCCAGAAATCCCAAAAAATGGAGGAGTCGTTTGGTTTGACTGGAAATCGAGGTCAGACCACTTTTTGCAACCCTCGTTCCTTATTGCAGACTTCGCAAAAAACGAATAAAGTTACACCTGTAACTGCTTGATTTAACAGCACATGGCACCATAACTGGACAACTAAAACCTCAAAATTTAGCGTTTTTGCAGGTTATAGCTGAAGCTCAATATCGTTTTACTTAATTGGGGTGCAATACAAAAAAGTGTATGAATGACTTGGCCAGGTTCGTTGTTCATTGTTCGTATAAAAGCGAATATCGAATGTCGAATATTGAATGTCGATGGATGAAGGAAGAGAAAACCGAAGAACAAGCTGATAATAAAGCAACCAGACAAGTCATTCGAAGTGCTGTACGATGAAAAAAATCTATTCACGGCAGGTTTTGTAAGCAGTCTGCAATTTGTTTGGAAAAAGAACACTTCATTATTCGAAATTCCTTGTTCGACATTCGATATTCAAAAACATCTGTTAGTATGCAATGATGCCGTTCATTATTTGTCACTTTGTTGTATTGCACCCACTTAATTGAGAGCGTAAAATGTGTCCAGAAAAGTGACCCGTTTTGAGTCTACGTTTACGAGGTCTGCAAGAGAGCAGGAATTGATCCTTTGACCATGTCAGGTTTTATCGAAGCTGGTTTGGATGCAGTTTATAGTGGTAAAACACTGCTTCCACTGAAAAGAAGAACCAAGAGTAGTTGCAGCAGTGGTGCTTGTCTTGGAGCTGGAACCGGTTGCGGTTGAGTTATTTAAGGAGCTGATTCCGGGCTAAGCGCTGTCCTGCTGTTGTCTTTCTTATATCGTTATCCATTGATCATTCCCATCAATTGTTGGAAAGCCATACAGAGAATATCGGTCGCAGGAACGGGGGGCGAATCCGACAATAGGTGGTGGAAAAAGATAATTGGGATCCCCGATTTGTTATATGACTGCCAGCTCTTTAATAAATTTTTGCGTAATATAAGGTGAGGTGGCAGGTAGATAGCTTTTAATTTCTGTAATATCTTCGGGCGTAAGAAGTTCTGGAACAACGGTTGTGCGAAATGTGTGTCGAACGCCACTTTTTGCTATAATGGCAATACTTTTCTTTATTGTTTCTGGGATTATCTCAACTCCACAGAGTTGTTCATACTTATGCCAGGGCGCTTTGATGTCCATGGCGATAAAATCAAGGAGTTGAAGTTCAAGCAATTCTCTGATTAAAGAAGGCTTGCTGCCATTGGTGTCGAGTTTTATTTGATATCCCATTGGCCGTATTTGTCTGAGAAAGTCCAGCAAGTCATGTTGGAGGGTTGGTTCTCCGCCACTGATAACCACACCTGTAAGTTTCCCACGTTTGCGATAAATCCAGTCCAGCACTTTATCCGTGGAGATGTGCTCAGTATTCTTCATGGGAAGCAGGCTTCCATTATGACAAAATGGACAGCGAAAATTACATCCCTGGGTAAAGACTATTGCCGCAGGGATGCCGGGAAAATCCGATAATGTGAATTTTTGGATTCCGCCGATCAGCATGTAAGCCTGGTCCTTTCAACCTTGAAATGACTTCTGC
>JAFLJO010000074.1 GCA_022712975.1 Desulfocapsa sp. | reverse complement strand
GTTGGACAGGCCGGATAAGGTTTTGTAATCAATTTCTTCAGGGAGTTCCATTGCTTCCATTTTCTTAAAACGGGCAACCTGTTCTTCCTGACGTTTGAGGTAGCCCTGAAATTTTACGTGAAGTTGTATTTCATTCCGTACCTCTGAAAGAACAAGTTGCTTCACTGCTTCCTGTCCTTCCGGGGGATCTGTCGGGAGCAGGCTGACTTGAGCCAGCGTCAATTCAGGCCTTCGTAACAGATCGGACAATTTGCATTTTTGTTTCAGTGCAACCGTTCCTTCTGCTGTAAGAATTGCGTTGGTTGTCTCATTTGGTTTTACATGAATTGAACCAAGAAGAGCGATGCCATGATCAAGGGCTGTTTGTTTTTTTAGAAATGTTTGATATTCTTCTTCCTGTAGCAAGCCGATTTCATGACCAATGTCGCAAAGTCTGCTGTCTGCATTATCTTCACGGAGCAAGAGTCTGTATTCTGCTCGTGAAGTAAACAGGCGATAGGGTTCTTTGGTGCCGCAGGTAACAAGATCATCTATTAAAACGCCAATATAAGCCTGTGCTCTACTGAGAATGAGCGGATCTTTACCACGAATCATATGGACGCTGTTGATGGCAGCCATTAATCCCTGAGCGGCGGCTTCTTCGTAGCCTGATGTTCCGTTGATCTGGCCTGCAAGAAAAAGACCTGGTACTCGTTTGGTTTCAAGATTTGGTTTCAGTTCCAGTGGATCAATGTAATCATATTCAATGGCATAACCGGGGCGTACAATTGTTGCATTTTCCAACCCCTTGATAGAGTGGAGCATGGCAAGTTGAGTGGAAAGTGGAAGGCTTGTGGGAAGTCCATTGGGATATACTTCGGTGGTGTCGAGTCCTTCCGGTTCCAGAAATATCTGATGTCGGTCTTTTTCAGGAAAGCGCATGACCTTATCTTCAATAGATGGGCAATATCTGGCACCTATTCCTTCTATGATTCCAGCATACATTGGGGATTTGTCAATTCCAGCACGAATTACAGCATGGGTCTCCGGGTTTGTGTAGGTAATATGACATGGTCGCTGGGGAAGCGTGTACTCACCTCTGCTGGAAAAAGAGAAAAAAGCGGGCGGCTGATCGGAATACTGTGCTTCTAATTCTGAATAATCAATGGAGTTGGCATCAAGACGCGGAACAGTACCTGTTTTCATCCTGCCCATTGAAAAACCGATCTCTTTAAACCACGCAGAAAGGCTGGCAGCAGGAGGATCACCCATGCGGCCTGCCGGGAAATTTTTCAAGCCGATATGGGTAAGCCCATTCAAGAATGTACCGGTGGCAACAATTACGGCTTTAACTGCTATTTCTTCATCAAGTATTGTTCTGAGCCCGCAGATTCGACCTTCTTTCACAATCAGAGACTCCACTTCTGTCTGTTTGATTTCAAGGTTTTCCTGGGATTCCATCACTGATTTCATGCGCAGGCGATAGAGTAATCGATCTGCCTGAGCTCTGGATGACCTTACTGCAGGGCCTTTGCTGGTGTTCAGTCGGCGAAATTGAATGGAAGTGGCGTCAATGTTTTTAGCCATTTCTCCGCCGAGTGCATCAATCTCCCGAACCAGATGGCCTTTTGCCAGACCACCGATGGCAGGGTTGCAGGACATAGCACCGATGGTGTCTATATTAATAACTGTTACAAGTGTTTTACAGCCCATTCTAGCGGCGGCAAGGGCAGCCTCACAACCGGCATGGCCGGCCCCTATGACTGCAATATCATATGAATCCATGAGTATTAATAGTGGTTAAGTATTGTGTTATAAGTATGGCTGGTGCTGTTGTCAGCGTATGGGGATGAATAATGTTCGTAAAATGTTCAACTTCCTAATAGAATAACAGGGTAACCGTACGGGCGCAACCTGTACAATGGATGTATCTCCACTATTTTAGGTAAACGAAAATGTTTTGGAAAAAAAATACGCCTTCAGAAAGTATCCTGATCCTCGGATTAGGCGGGATTGGTCTATATCTCGCAAAACGTCTGATTCATGAAGGCTATGCTGTAACAATTATTGAAGCGGACAGCCAGCTGATCAGTCGGGCTGATGAGAATCTGGATGCACGTTTTATAAAAGGCTCTGCCATGTCCATTGAATGCTGGAAAGAGGCAAATGCTGCGGATATGGATTTTATGATTGCTGTCACCGATAATGATGCGGTGAATATGCTCTCTGCTTTAATCGCCAATGCCTTTGGAATTGATCAAAAAATTTCAAGAGTTCGTTCACTCGAATATGGTAGGGAAGATTCTTTATTACAGGCAGAAGATTTAAAATTTGATTTTTTAATCCATCCTGAAGAATTGGCTGCCCAGGAAATTGTACGCCTTATCAAGAGGACATCCGGGGATGAAATCATTGATATTGCCCTTGGGAAAATGCAGGCAATGGCAGCAAGAATTGATGATGACTCGGAGCTTGCCCATAAAACACTAATCGATATTGCAAGAGAACATAGTGATATTGCCTTTCGGGTTGTGGCCATAGCCCGTGGAATAACCACCATTATTCCCACAGGCAAAACGGAGATTCTTCCCCATGACCAAATATTGATTATGGCTGGTACTGAAGAATTACCTAAGTTGATGGAGTTGACCGGAATAAAGAAACAGCATCGTCTGCGGGTGATGATTGTTGGTGGTGGATTAGTGGGCAGTCGCATTGCTCAACTGCTCGGGAAAACCGTACAGGTAAAATTGCTTGAAAAGGATGAAAAAAGGGCAACAGAACTATCTGATATGTTGCCGGATACAGAAGTTTTGCTGGGGGATGGTTCGGATAAAGATGTTTTGAATGCCGCAGGGCTTGCTGATATGGATACATTTATTTCAGCAACAGGTGAGAATGAAACAAATATCATGACCTGCATGCTGGTAAAGCATATTGTTGAGAATCAAGGAGAAACGCATCATAATACGAAAACTATCTCTCTCGTTAATAAAGAAGAGTATGTTGTACTTGCCTCAACAAGTGGCTCTGATATAGCAATTAACAAGAAAATTTTGGCAGGAAATGAAATTTTCACTTTTATTCGGAGAAGTGAGCTGTTGTCAGTTTCTCATATGCATGGTTTTGATGCTGAAGTTGTTGATCTGATCGCTGCTCCAGAATCACCGATAACAAAAAAAACTTTGGCAAAGCTTGAGGGCGTCTTGGCCGATCGCATTATTGTTGGTTCTGTCTTCCTGGACGGTGAATGGAAAACGGCAGTGGGTGAAACTCAGCTTCATGCCGGAGACAGGGCTATTGTGATCTGTGATACCCTGCATCTAAAAGAGGTAAGGGAGTTGTTTTTTTGCTGATTTATTTTTTCCAGAATGAGGGGAGAAAGAGTACCAGCACAGAAAACATCTCCAGTCGACCCACCAGCATATTCCACGAAAGAAACCATTTTCCGGCATCTGAAATAAAGGCAAAATTATGAGTCGGACCCACTGCACCGAATCCCGGGCCTATATTCATAAGTGCAGAAATTACCGAGCTTATAGCCGAACTGTAATCCATGTCGTCGGTGAGGGTCATGATAAAACCGCCGATCAGTATCATAAAGACATTAATAATAACGTAGAAGAGTGCCAGGTTTATAATGTTTTCATCAATGCTACGCCCATTAAGCCTTAGCGATATAACAGCCATTGGCTGAAAAAATATTTTTCGAATCGAAGCATACATATATTTACAGATTATGACATAGTGGACAATTTTTATTCCACTGGTGGTTGATCCGGCGCAGGCTCCAATAAAACAGACTATGAAGAGCAACATCTGGGCAGAGTTCGGCCAGAGTTCATAGTCAGCAGTTCCAAAACCCGTGGTTGTGAGAATGGATACGATCTGAAAGGTTCCGTATCTGAGGGCATCAAAGAAATTTGCGTATGTGCCCTTTGTCCATAGTATAAGTGTAATTGCTCCGCAGAAAAAGAGCAGAAAACCAAGATACCATCGAAGTTCTGTATTTTTTTTAAGGGTCTTTATATCTCCCCGCAGCACCTGATAAATCAAAACAAAACTGAGTCCACCCAGAAACATAAACAGGATAATGATCCAGTCAAAATAGGCACTGTTGTAGGCACCGATACTAGCATTTTTGGGTGAGAATCCAGCGGTCGCAACGGTTCCAAATGCCGTGCAGATGGAATCAAAAAGTGTCATCCCACCAAGCGCCAGCAACATAATCTGGATAAGGTTCAGCCCAATGTAAATCCACCACAGCATCACCATGGTATCCCGGTTGCGTGGTTTGAATTTCTCTTTTGTGATTACCTGACCGGGACTCGATTCGGCCCGGAAAAGGCGTAATCCTCCCATTCCGTGGGGGAGAAAGATGATTACAAGGGTCAGGAATCCCATGCCACCAAGGAAATGTGTCTGGCTTCTTAAGAGCAGTAACCCATGTGGAACTGATTCTATATCTGTGAGGATTGTAGCCCCGGTGGTTGTGTACCCGGAAATCATCTCAAAAAAAGCATCGGTGAATGATGGAATGGATCCGTGAAGCATAAAGGGGATGGCGGAGAACGCTGAAACGATAATCCAGCCAATGACCGCAATAAAAAATCCGTCTTTAATGTTCAGATCATTGTGTTTACGAAATAGAAAGAATGTAGGAAGTCCTGCTCCAAGGGTTATAGCGCCCGCATAAAGAAGGGGGAGAAGGTCGCTTCCACCATAGAAGAATGAACAGGCGATGGGGAATACCATGGAGGTGCCGGTAACAATAAGCAGTATTCCCATGATATGGGCAATTGATGAAAAATGCATGGATTTTATTGATTGTTTTTATTCCATGAGATCAGTGCCCAGCGGGATGGGTACGGTCGTTTGACTATGAGTTTGCCTTTCTTGTCTGTGGTACTGTTGTTTTGAATGTATTCCTTGAGCTTTCGTTCTTCTTTCCTTGTAAGATCTTTAAACATCCAACGATAGGACTCCAGTGCTTCATCCATTGAAGAAAAGGAGACTGTTTTTTGTAGGCTGATAATGTCAACACAGGGATGGATATCCATGGAATATAAGGTGTTGATAGTATAAATATAGTCAGGTCCTGATCGAAAAGGTCTGTCTATGGCAGTAAAAGCACCAGTGTCAAAAGGAGTAGGGCTTATTCTGTCCACCACAAATACAGAGCGTTTTGCGTAATCATTTAGTTTGGCAAGAGCCTTCTGGAGATTGTCCACACTTAAAGAACGGCAGGCAATACAAATATCATGTTTTTTGATCAGCATTGCGTCCCAGTCATCTTCCCAGGAGCCAAGGATAGTATGTATGTTGTTGGCATTTTGCTCTCTGGCGCGACTGTTTAATACTTGAAGCATCCCCAGGGAATAGTCAATAGCTGTAACTGATTTGACTTTGCTGCTAAGGGGAAGAGCAAGGGTTCCGGGGCCTGAACCACCGTCCAGTACAGTGGTTTCGGAATCCAGAGGAATACGATCCAGAACAAGATCCACAAAGGGAGAATCACTGTTTCTTTTCGCAAAAGATGCAGCTTTTTTATCCCAGTCAGCAGGTCCTTTGACTGTCCATGATTTTTTGGCTCTGGCATTTTGCCAAAGCTTGTGCCAGTTAAGGTCGTCGTAGGTTAATTCAGGATGCATCATGTTTTACCCCATTTTTATTCTTCTCAAGTCTTTCATTACCCCCGAAAAGAGTAGCACAGCTAAAATGCTTCTGCAAGGTCTTGCGAAAATGTTTGACAGTGCTGGTCAATATGGTTATTATCCCTCTTTTGTTGATTTTACTCTCAGCGAATAGTTGAGAATCAGTGGACAGGTTGTGCAGGGAAAAAATATCCGGGAATAACAGAGAATCTCTGTAACTTGAATAACACCCGGTTTTAGCAGTGATAAAGACCCGCGATACACGCGGATAAGGAGTTAGTAATGAGTAAACGTACTTTTCAACCCAGTAATATCAAACGTAAACGTACCCATGGATTTCGTTCCAGAATGTCAACTCGTGCCGGTCGTGCAATTTTAAATTCCCGTCGTGCAAAAGGGCGTAAGCGTCTCTCTGCTTAAGTAAGTTTGCCTCAGTATAAACTCCCGAAAACAGCCCTGCTTCGCAAGGGGCGGGAGTTTGATAAGGTATACAGGCAGGGGGTGCGTTGGCATGGTAAGGGGTTCTCACTTATTTTCTGTCCCAACGAACTGGGTTTTAATAGAATTGGCATCAGTATTCATCGTAAGCTGAAAGGGGCCGTAAAGCGAAACAGAATTAAACGGATTATTCGTGAGTCGTTTCGTCTGGAAAGAGCCGCTTATCCCGATTGTGCTGACATTGTTTTTGCTGTTCGTCCCGATTTTTCTTTAAAATCTCCTGCTGAAATTACCTCCGCTGTGACAAAACTTGAAACTTGAAGATAGCTTTTTTTTTTAGTACCTTACGGAAGTATTTCTCGGAGTCTGTGCGTACTTGTTTTTTTTTCAAAAAAGTTATTCTGATAAGATACTTTATACTGGTCTACGTACTGTTCATCAGTGTTAGCCTGGAGTGATACCTGATGTGGTACAGAATCAATCGAAATTTTTCTTTTTTTGCTGTGCTATGAAGATTCGTCTACTTCTACAGAAGATTCCTTTAGGATTGATCCGGTGCTATCAGTATATTATCTCACCGCTTCTTCCTCCCAGTTGTCGTTTTACTCCCACCTGTTCCTGTTATGCAATAGAGGCCATTGAAACCCATGGCAGTTTGCGGGGTATTTTTCTTTCCTGTGGGAGAATTTTGCGTTGTCACCCTTTTTGTCAGGGTGGCTATGATCCTGTTCCGCCAGAAAGTTGTAACGACAAGTGTGATTGAACTCATGACAGATCACAGACAGCTGACAAGACGTGTGACACTCACCCAAGTATTATCTCTTAACATGGTATAAATCATGGATATGTACAGAACGTTTTTAGCAATCATCCTCTCCTTTGTCATTCTTATCGGGTATCAGTATTTCTTTGTGGGCTTTGGTCCTGTTGAAGATTCTGCTCAGAACAATGATGTGCAAACAGAAGCTGCAACAGTGGAAACAGCAGGTAGAGAAGGAAGAACCGAGATTGCCGCAGTAACTGCTGAACCGACTGTCCTGTCTGAGGCTGCAAGAAACATGGCTCGTCCTGATAGGGCACCCAGAACAGTGATCGTAGAAACTGATTTCTACACTGCGTCATTGAGTGAAGATGGTGGTACGATCCAGAGTTTTGTTCTCAGGGACTATAAAGAAACATCGGATGAAAATTCACCAGGCATGCAGATGGTGAAGGTGGATGGGAGTGAAGGATTTCCACTGGAGTTTTCCTGGGGAAGTCTTGCTCCTGCTGAAACTTTTTATGATGCTGGCGGCAGTGTGGTTTCTTTTCGGGGTGATATCGGCCATTTGACTATGAAAGCTCAGGGGAATGGGCTTGAAATAATCCGTGATTTCACCTTCTCCCAAGACAGCTACCTGATTGGGCTAAATATTTCAGTGAGAAATATTTCAGGAGGCATCCTGCAAGGTGTTGCTGCATTGCATCAATCCAATACTCCCTTTAGAGAAACAGGACTCGAAAGTCAGTTTCTCTTTTCGGGCCCAGCATATTTCATGGACGAATCCCTCACCGAAGTGGGCTCCGATAATTACGAAAAAGTGCCATTAACTGTCAATGGTCAGATGGATTGGGTTGCTTACGAAGGAACGTACTTTATCAGTTCTTTTCTTCCCAAGGAAGGGAGTGCAACTTCCTTGACCATGTCCTCTTTTGGAGAAGAGGGCGTTAAGATGCAACTGAACAGTACCTTGGATACTCTGCATCCCGGAGAAACAAAGGTCTATAGCTACGATCTCTTTTTGGGTCCCAAAAGACTTGATATTTTAAAATCTGTGGGATCGAATTTGCATAAGTCGGTGAACTTTGGCTGGTTTGATGTGATTGCCCAGCCAACCCTCTTTTTGCTCAATTTCTTTTACGGAATTGTAAATAATTACGGTATTGCCATTATTCTGGTGACCATTCTTTTCAAGGCGATTTTCTGGCCGATAACCCAGAAGGGTTTGAAATCCATGAAAAACATGCAGAAATTGCAGCCGAAAATGGTAAAGCTTAAAGAGAAATACAAGGGTGATCCTGCTAAAATGAATCAGGAAGTAATGAACCTGTACAAAACCTATAAGGTAAACCCCTTAGGTGGCTGTATGCCCATGGTTTTACAGATTCCTGTTTTCTTTGCCCTCTATAAGGTTTTGCTCATGTGTATTGAGTTGCGTCATGCACCTTTTATGCTTTGGATTACAGATCTTTCTGCGCCGGACCGTTTGTTTGTTGGTTTGAATCTTCCCTATGTCGGAGGAATTCCGGTGCTGACCCTTTTGATGGGTGCCTCCATGTTCCTGCAGCAGAAAATGACTCCAACCACAGCGGATCCTACTCAGGCTAAGATTATGATGTTTCTGCCTGTTCTGTTTACCTTTTTGTTTATCAATTTCGCATCCGGCCTGGTTCTCTACTGGTTTGTCAACAACCTGCTTGCGATTTTGCAACAGTATTTGCTTAATCGCCAGAGTAAGGCCTGATAAAAGTAACGTCAGTTTGGCAAACCTGCAACTCTAAATATGCAGGTTTTTTCAGAATTGATAACTCCCGTAAGAATGGAATAAAAAAATAATGTCTTCAAGAAAAATGGATTTTTACGCTAAAGAAGTAACTGATGCCATCAAAAAGGCCTGTGATACTCTACAGGTACCTCAGGAAGAGTTGGCCATAGAGGTTGTTGATACCGGTTCCATGGGGATTTTTGGAATTATTCGAAAAAAAGCACACATTAGAGCCAGTGTTAAAGGTCTTGAGCGTACTGATGTTGCAGAAAAATCGGAACCAACAAAGAAGAAAAAATCAACAAAGAAGAAAGTTGTACCTGTTGCTTCAGAAGTTGAAGAGTTGAAGGAAGAAAAAGAAGAGTCCTCTCATGTTGATGAAACAATGGAGCAGGTTCAGGCTAAAAAAAACAATGAGACAACAGAGAAAGTAAAGCCGCATCCACCCAAAAGAGAGCTTGTTGAAATTACAGCGGAGAGTGTAGAAGTTGTACGGCAGCAATTGGAAGAACTCTTGAATCGTATGGGGTTTCCTTCTGAAGTAACAGTGGAGCTTGATGGCGGGACTGTTCGATGCAAGGTGGGTGAAGAGCACGAGGAAGCACTTACTGCACAGGAAGGGAAAATTATTGATTCTCTCCAGTATGTTTTAAGAAAACTTGTAGCCAGAAAAATCGAAGAAAAAATACGTCTTTCAATTGATATTGGCCAGTTTCGTGAAAAACGAAAAGTTGAGCTGGTGGCACGGGCCAAGGAGCTTGCCGAACTGGTGAAAGAAGATGGAAAAACCCAGGCCATTCCTCCTTTAAATCCCTCTGAAAGACGTGTTGTTCATGTTGCTTTGCAGGATGATAAAGATATTCGCTCCCGCAGTGTGGGAGATGGACTGTTTAAGAAGGTTCTTATCTATAAACCCGGCAAAGGAAAGAAGCCGGGGACTGGTAAACGTGGTGGAAGGGGACGGCGCGGAAAACCTGTGAAAAAGCCTCAGGAGAACAGTGACTCTTAAGCTCTATACCTCATGGGAATAATGGATAATAGCGATACCATTGCAGCTATTTCAACTCCGCCTGGATCCGGTGGGATAGGTATTATCCGCATGAGTGGGACGCAATCCCTTGCGCTCCTGAAAACACTCTTTCAGCCCCTTGACAAGAAGTGTCCCTTTGATAGCCACCGGCTGTATTATGGGAAGATAGTCCATCCCGACACAAACAGAGTTCTCGATGAGGTGCTGGCTGTATTTATGGCCTCCCCAAAGACTTATACCCGTGAAGATGTGGTGGAAATCCATTGTCACGGTAATATTCTTGTGTTGCAGTCCATTCTGGAATTACTTCTTACCCTCGGCGTACGCCTTGCTGATCCTGGAGAGTTTACCAAACTTGCCTATTTAAACGGAAGAATTGACCTCACCCGGGCGGAAGCCGTCATCGATATTCTTTCAGCAAGAACTCGTAAGGGAATGGAGATGGCACTGGATCAACTTGGTGGAAGTCTTTACGTCCAGGTTGATGCCATTCGATCTTCACTTGTGCAAATGCGTGCTGTGGTGGAAGTTGCCATTGATTTTCCTGATGAGGATATTGAGATTGTAGATTACACAGCTCTTACTCAGCAGGTGCGTGATGATCTTCTTTTCCCTCTGGAACGTTTACTTCGTCAGGCAGAAGAAGGGAAGATTTTCCGTGATGGTGTGTCCGTTGTTATTGTGGGGCTGCCAAATGTTGGGAAATCAAGTCTTTTAAATAGTCTGCTGCAGGAAGAGCGGGCTCTGGTAACATCAATTCCCGGCACCACGCGCGATACCATAGAAGAATATCTCGATATCCAAGGGGTTCCCGTACGTATTGTTGATACTGCTGGCATCCGGAAGAATGCCGATGAAGTAGAGATGATGGGAATTGAGCGCGCCAGAAAACAGATTGAGCAAGCTGATCTTGTTCTTTTCATGCTTGATGCACAAAGAGGGATTCGGGAAGAAGATCGGGAGCTTTTTGCAACGGTGAATCACAAACCTTTGCTCTTGCTTGCCAATAAAACTGACCTAGCTCATTCGGCTCTGTCTTTAGATTCTTTTGGACCAGATGCCACAGCTATTCCTCTTGTGCAGATTTCTGCTAAACAACAACAGGGTATGACTGAATTAAAAGCTGCTATTTTTAAAACAGTAGTTAGCGGGAAGGATCAATGGCAGGAAGAAGGATGTGCGCCAAATGTGAGGCATAAGTCAGCTCTTCGGCAAGCCCATGATGCGGCTCTTAGACTTGGTGAGGGATTGGAGCAAAGAATAACCAGTGATCTTCTGGCAGTTGATTTGCAGGATTGCCTGGATCAGCTCAATATTATTGTGGGCATCACTACGACCGAAGATGTTTTGGATGTGATTTTTGAACAGTTTTGTTTGGGAAAATAAGGGATTGGAAAAAAGTAACCTGGAAAACCCAGGCCGTTTTTTGTCGATTCTCAAGGTGAAAAGAACTAATCATCTGTTTTTTGTCTGTTTTATTTCTTCACTCTCCTTAGTTGTATGTGTGCAATAGAAATCCGTTAAAAATCACGAAATCAGGGTAACACTTTCGCCTTGGTTTATTTGCTCAGGAGTGGTTCAATCCAGTCCCAAATTTCCTCTTTTGTTTTTGCATCTACTTCGTTTAATGTTCCTAT
>JAFLJO010000064.1 GCA_022712975.1 Desulfocapsa sp. | reverse complement strand
ACAATTCAAATGCAATGGACGCAAAAAGCCGCGCCATTGATTTGTGATGTTAGTCCGCAAATCGGTACATCAGAGAATGAGCAAAGGATAGAGATTTTTAAAAGAGATCCGTGGCTTCGGCTTGGACAGAGGGCAGAATATAGGAAATTGGCTTCGACTGTGGAAAAACCATCAGCTTCAATTCGGATTGATGCCAATGTGACGGTTGTTGCCATTGAGAAGAAAAAGGACAACGGCCTCTGCCCCAGATTGAAGCAAGGCTGCTATGATTGATTTCGAAAAAGAAAAAGGACAACGACTTCGATCTAAACAGGTGATAGCGTGTCGGACATCGGCTTCGATAGAAAAAGGATATCGCCTTCTAACTCGGATATAGATTATGCGACGGTCACCCGCTTCAAGATAGTCAGTTTTGTTATTGGTGGTGTCTGGCAGGAAAGAGCTACCATCATCGGAAAAACAAGGCTGGCAGTTGAAAAGACAACAGCCATTCGATCCACTTATTACCAACCACCGCTTGCACTGGATGAACCAGTGAAGCGGTGCGATTATTAACTAGCAGTGTGCTGTTCTACCGCATTCCGCATTCTAACACAAATCCTTTTCATTTAGCGATATTTAGAGTGGAAGCAGAACGACTTTTTGTAATTTCATAAGGCTCGGCTCTCTTTCCTGTAAGAAAGCAAAACAGGCTGGTTCAACAGCCTTGCTACCCAACTCGGTGATACACTCTGCAGTGAATTGATAAAACACAGTCCGCCTGAAAAATCGGTTCCTATCCTTTTTAGAATAGAGATCGGGAATATCTGTTGCCAACTGCTGATACAATCTGTCTCTCAATTCACGTTCATTTCTGGAATCATCGGCCAAACAGCCAGGTAGGTTGCGTTTCCCACAGCACAACCAATCATAGGTGAGCAACTCATGGATAAGCTGCCAATCATTTCTACCTCCCGTTGCTTCAACCAGAAGTGTACACAAAAACTCCTGGGTGGCTGCCAATTGGAAAAGTCGATTTTTCTCGGCCACTCCAAGAAGAGCCTGAAAAAAGGAAGCGATATCCCCTTCAACCCGCCTCAAATATTTCCACAAAGACGGAAAATATCGATTATTGCAAAATTTTTCAACGCACTCAGAAAACCAATACAGTCTCTGCAAACTCTCTGAATCCAGCCACTGATTTGCCAATACAGAATATGGCGGTCTCTTGCAGCACCTGTAGTCAAATGTTTCCGCATCAAGACGTATGGCAGTATCAGGAAGGAGCTTCAACAAACCCATCTGAATATAATGGGGCGCCATGGCAAATATATCAGCAAAGGATTGCAGATAACTTTCTTCGGTCTCAAAGGGAAGCCCTAAAATCAAATCAGCATGCAGGTGGATATTATTAAAGGCTGCAAGTCTTGCTACGGTTTTATGGGCAACGGCGGGATCAATCCTGCGATTAATAGCAGCAAGCGTTTCTTCATGGGTTGACTGAATTCCAATCTCAAACTGAAATCGTCCTGGTGGTACAG
The DNA here is from genome assembly GCA_022712975.1 of Desulfocapsa sp. Lineage (GTDB taxonomy): Bacteria > Desulfobacterota > Desulfobulbia > Desulfobulbales > Desulfocapsaceae > Desulfocapsa. The sequence goes on along the minus strand of JAFLJO010000064.1, from coordinate 33,871 downwards.
TGGCAAGAAAAACAAACATCTCCTCACTGATACGATCTGGTGCGATCTCAAAATGGAATAATGTGTTTCCAGCGTATTCAAGCACTAGTTTCCATATGGCAAGAGCTCTGTCAGGAATATCATTAAAGGTTCGATCCACAAAACGCAGCACTTTGGTGTCATGACACATTATCTGATCAAGTTCTCGACGTATCTGCAAAAGATCTTTTCGTACGACGCCATTTTCAGCAGAAGAAAGACAATAGGAACAGGAAAAGGGACAACCTCTTGAACTTTCGTAATAGATATTTCTATTTTTTAGATGAAGAGCAAAATCCTCGTCCCGATAAGGTGAAACAAATTTTTTCTGCTTTTCTTTCAGGTGAAAAAAAGATCGCCCATATAACGGCTGTAACGCAGCACTTTTCAGATCGGTATAAAAATGTTCTTCAACAGCCTCTATTGCACCACGAACAACTGTACACACACCGTCGCCCAGATTAGCACCGACCACCTCAGCCTGCGGCCCGCCCACAACAAGAAGGCAGGAAGGCAGGAGGGAATGAAGATCTGTCAGCAGCCCTTCCACCTGCTCGGAGTTCCATACTGCCGCAGAAAAGAAAATTGCATCAGGCTTGTCTTTACTCAGCCGTAAAAGGACCTCATAGAAAGGATCACGAATGGTCAGTTGGACAATTTCTGTGGACACATCATTGCATCTGTACTCTATTTCATTTCTAACATGAAATAATGCAAGGCTTGAATGAGTATAGCGTCCGTTAATAGCAACAAGTTTTATCTGCATAAAAAAATGATAATTCTGAGTGAGAAAATGCTAGAGTGAATATGAAACACGGCTTCTTTATTTTATTGCTGATCCTACCACATAGTTTAAGGAGAAAAAAGTGAGGAAAACTTTTATATTTGCAGGAATTCTTCTCATTATCAGCCTATTCAGCAGCAAGAGTTTTGCCCACACTCCAAACTACCACCTGGACATCAGCTTTGACCTTGAAAACCACACTCTTCAGGGAAAAGCATCCATAGGTTTTCATGAGGGAGAAGGTTGGCAGATTTATACAGGTGGTCTTACTATTCAGGACATTATTCTGGAAGAGGACGGCAAGGAAGCATCTTCTCTGCCTCTCCCTCACGGTGACACTATCCATATGTATGGAGGCAGTAAAAGCCAGCAGCTGACCATTAATTATTCTCTTACTGTCCCTCGACATTGTGGCGACAACCGTATCAGTGAACGCGGAATTGTACTTACCTCCGGATGGTATCCGATGATGCAGCAAAAAAGGCTGTTTTCCGTGGATGCAACGTTACCACCCGGATTTAAAGGTATTACAGAATCCGACAACCTGCCAAAGCAGCTGCAGGGAAACAGAATGAGCAGCTCTTTTTCCCAACCGGTACGAGCAATTCATCTGGCAGCAGGGCCTTATCAAATAACTGAAGAGACAGTGCGAGAAGGACTTACTCTTTCCACATGGTTCTTTGCAGAAGACCAGGAACTTAGCAGGGAATACCTGGATGCGGCAAAAGCTTTTATTCTCCGCTACGAAAAAGAAATCGGCACCTTCCCTTATGATCATTATGCCATAGTCGCCAATCGTTTGCCCACAGGTTTTGGCATACCCACCTACACACTGCTTGGTCAGAGGGTACTCAGACTGCCCTTTATCAAAGAGACCTCACTTGGCCATGAGATCCTCCATTCCTGGTTTGGAAACTCAGTTCAGGTATCCGATAATTCAGGAAACTGGTGTGAAGGATTAACCAGCTATCTTGCAGATTTTGCCTACGCTGAAGACAAGGGAAAAGGTGCGGAGCATCGTAAAGCTGCACTGATTAACTACCAGAGCTATGTACATGCGGACTTAGCAATCGAACTTCAGAATTTCCGTTCAGCAAGCCACAATCAACCCATGGCAAAAGCTATACGCGCAGTTGGCTACAATCGTTCCGCTATGCTGTTTCATCAACTTCGGGGAATCCTTGGCCCTGAAAACTTCTATCTGGGAGTGCGTAAACTTGCGACTTCGTTCAAATGGAAATCCGCTTCATGGAGGGATATTCAAATTATATTTGAAACTGTGTCTGAAAAAGATCTCAGCCGGTTCTTCGACGAGCAGCTTGCCCGTTTGGATGTTCCTTCAATAGAAATAAGCGCTGTAAGGGTTGAGAACAAGCAAGACCAATCTATTCTCCACCTGACAATTAAACAGACCAGTGAACAGCCATATCTATTAAATATTCCGATTCGGATATCAACGATGGCTGGAGGTCTGCAATCTACTCACCAGATTTCAGATATGGAAACCACCATCACTATTCCCGTTTCCAGCTCTCCCCTCTCTGTTGTAATTGATCCTGATTATGATCTCTTCAGGACCTTGAATCCTTCTGAGTTCCCTCCTGTCTGGTCCAGATTTTCAGGAGCAGAACAAAAACTCCTGATTCTTGGAGAAGATAACAGTACAGATACTCTTGCTCCTTTTATTCAATGGGCAGAAAAACAGGGCTGGACAGTTCTTAATGACGAAGAAGTGACAAATAAGCAGCTATCAGAACATTCTATCCTCTTTCTTGGATCAGACAGTGATAGCTATCGTTCTCTCTTTGGCAAATCAGTTTTGCCTCAGGAAGGATTTAGCATGGTGGTGCAAAATAATCCTTTAAACACCAAGGAAGTAAGTGTGCTTCTCACAAGTGAAAGCAGCCAGGAAACAGCAAGTGCAAGGTATAAGCTTAAACATTACGGAAAGTACTCAAGCCTTGCTTTTAAACAGGGAAAAGTCCTGGAAAAACATATCACAGCAACTGATAAAGGTATTGAATACACTCTTGAAAGCCTGCCATTGGGGGGAGCTACGTCATCCATTAAATCTTTTGAGCAAATCATAACCGAACTTGCAGATAAACAGGTTATATACATTGGTGAGACCCATGACTCTTTTTCCGACCACCTTTTGCAACTCCGAATCCTTCAGGCACTCCAGAAAAAGGGTGTTGATCTTGCCATCGGAATGGAGATGTTTCCGGCAAGCAGCCAAAAAGCACTTGATGAATATTTGCTGGAAGAGACTGAAATGGATGAAGAAGAATTTCTTCGTGCCTCTCGCTATTTTGATGTATGGCGCTACGACTGGCGTCTCTTCAGACCAATCTTCAATTTTTGCAGACAGTTCAATATCCCTGTTTATGGAATTAATATCAACAGAGAGATTGTAAGCACGGTTTTTGCCAAAGGAAGCACAGATACTCTCAGCGATGAACAGCTACAAACCATTGCCAAAGAAAGAGATCTGGCAATTGACGGCTATGTCGAACGCCTCCGGACAGTCCATACATTTCATGCCGAAGCACCGCATGGAAAAGGAAAAGGAAAAGGAATTGCAGGTTTTATCCAGTCACAAGCCATCTGGGATGAATCCATGGCCGCAAATATTGCAGAAATTCTTGACAGTAATCCTGAAAAAACCGTAGTGGTTATTGCAGGTTCTCAGCATACAAGAAAAGACTCTGGCATCCCGCCAAGGCTTTTACGCCGCATGAATGTCAGCCAGGCATCGGTGTTGAATATTTATGGGTCGAATCCTCTTGAAGATCCCGGCTCTCAGGCTGACTATTTTTTTCTGGCAGAACCACTGTTTCTTGAAGCAAAAGGAAAAATTGGTATTATCCTTGGCCCTGAAAAAGACGAGGACGGAGATGAACACCTTAAAATTACCGGTCTTAGCCACGCTGGCAAAGCAAAAGAATCAGGGATACAGGAAGGTGACATCATTAGTTCCATTAATGACCAGGCTGTAAAAAACATGGAAGACATTGGTATTATTATGATGGACTCACGAGCAGGAGATATACTTACAATGAAAGTACTTCGAAAGGATGCAAGCGGCGAAGCAGTGGAAAAAGAACTTAGCGTAGAACTTTCTGACCTGAGCAAGCCGGCAGAACATCCATAGCAATTCTTACAATTCTTAACAATGAAAAATCCGAACAGGAAAACAGTATCAGACCTTGAACAGTTACCAAATATTGGAAAAGCAATGGCAAAGCAACTCCGCCTGCTTGGTATCAATTTCCCTCAGCAGCTCATAGGAAGGGATGCATATCAATTGCATGACAAACTTTGCAGGCTGACAGGCACAAAAAGTGATCCCTGTGTAATTGATGTTTTCCTGTCAGTTGTGCATTTCATGGAAGGTGGCGAGGCTTTGCCGTGGTGGAATTTCACAGAGGAGCGAAAAAAAATTCTTCTTAAATAGGATTATCCTACTTCCAAGGGAAGAGAGACTGAGTTTGAACTTTCTTGGCTACTATAATAAAACTTGGATTTTGGGGATATTTAATGGGAATCGCCAAACCCTTATTCCCTTGTGAAACAATAGTGTTCCTTACTGGACAGGTCTGGACGAAAACCATACTCATCCTGTTGAAATTCTTTCAGTTCAATGCTTTTCTTCACTCTGTTTTTCACTGCAAAATCAACCATCATCCCACGAGCACGTTTAGCATGAATAGCCACAGTCCGATAAGCATCCCCTTTGCGCTCCTTAAAATCAATCTGAAGTACTGGCCCCGGTAAACTTTTCATGTTCAGAACACGGCTGTATTCAGTTGACGCAAGATTAACAAGAATGGGTTCTTCATGACTCGCAAGAATTTGCTTAACCTCAGCTGTAATTCTTTCTCCCCAAAATTCATAGAGATTCTTTCCAAGGCGAGTTGCTAACCTACAACCCATTTCCAAACGATAGGCCTGCATCAGATCAAATGGCCGCAGAATCCCATAAAGACCAGAGAGGATCCGGAGATGGTTTTGCAGATATTCATTTTCTTCAGTTCCATAATCATCCAAAATTATTTTTGAATACACATCTCCCTGAAACACTGCAATGGCAGGACAAGCATTTTTTGTGGTAAACGGCACCTCAAAATCATGAATTCGCTGCCAGGTCTGCAAGGCTAAACGTTCGCTCATCTTCATCAGTTTGGCAAGATCAGAAACAGCATTTTGTTGCAGTTCTGCTATCAACAACTCACTCTCTTGAAGCAGTAGAGGGTGAGTAGTCTCTACACTGCATGAATCGTTAAACTCCTGCGTCTTTGATGGGGCAATAACCATTAACATACTATTTCCAGGATTTGTTTATTAAAATCTATGCCTTTGAAGCTCAAAACATCTATGAGCATAGGAAACAGAATCAGCCAATCAACTCCATGGTCTGTGTAGCAATTTCAAATTCCTCATCCGTTGGAATCACAAGGATTTTACAGAGGCTGTCTTCTCTATGGATTTCCATGATACCATCTATCTGTGAATCATTTTTTTCAAGATCAAGTGCTACACCCAATTTCTCCATACCTTGAAGACATCTTGCTCTGGTTTTGGTATCATTTTCTCCAATACCACCCGTAAAAACCACACAATCAGCACCACCAAGAACAGCAAGGTATGCTCCGATATATTTTTTAATTCGGTAGCAGAAAATCTCTAAAGCCAATAATGGTTGCGCATCTCCAGCAGCTGCCATTTTTCCGATAGTTCTCATATCATTATTACCGCAGATACCTTTCAGTCCACTCTCTTTATTGAGAAGATTATCAAGTTCCCCTAAATCCATTCCAGTCTCGCGAGCCAGATAAAAAAGAATCGCCGGATCAAGATCACCACTCCGGGTTCCCATAACAAGTCCCTCCAATGGCGTAAAGCCCATGGAGGTATCGACGCATTGACCGCAATCAATTGCTGCCGCACTTGCACCATTCCCCAGATGGAGGGTAATGATTTTCAACTCCTTATAAGAACAATTCAAATATGCAGCAGCCTTTTTTGACACATAGGCATGGGAGGTACCATGAAATCCGTAACGCCGTATCTTGTATTCCTCGTAAAGTTTATAAGGCAAAGCGTACAGATAAGCATGTTGAGGGATAGATTGATGAAATGCGGTATCAAAAACGGCGACCTGAGGTACACCAGGTACCTTAGCCATAACAACTTCAATACCAGTTATATTGGCAGGATTATGCAAAGGAGCAAGAGGCACCAACTTTCTGATACTCCTGATTACTGTATCAGTTATGATGACAGGCTTACGAAAGTCTTCTCCTCCATGAACCACACGATGCCCAACACCTGCAAGTTCATTCACATCGCCGAAAACGTTATTTTCCTGAAGCAGCGTTATCATGAGCCGGATAGCGCTGCTGTGATCAGGAATGACCTGACTTGCTTCAGTCTCCTGCCTCCCGTCTGTGTCATCATTGCAGGTCAGTTTAGCATGACCGAGATCGTCTCCAATCTGTTCGATCATCCCAGTGGCAAGAACTGAAAGATCAATCATGTTAAACAATTTAAATTTAAGCGATGAACTTCCTGCATTCAGCACTAATATCTTCATGAAGATTCCCTCCGGGATCTAAAAAAAATCACTGCACCAACATTGACGTTAATTATATTTTCAACTTTACATTTAGCTTTACTCAGCCTTCTGGATGGCCGCAATCATTTGCATTGCATGACGTGTAGCAGCCACATTATGAACTCGAATGATATCAGCATTTGATACACCGGCAAAGGCTGAGACAACAGCAGTGGGTAAATCACGGTCGCCCACTTCCAATCCGGTAATATCTCCAATGAATCGTTTGCGGGAATGCCCTAAAAGGAGTGGACAGCCAAGAACCTTAAAATCTGCGAAATGCTTGATAATGGAAAGATTATGAGCAAGAGTCTTACCAAAACCGATACCCGGATCAAGGGTAATCCGTTTAGGATCAATCCCATTTACGGCCAACCATGCAAGCCGTTCTTTAAAAAACTCAGCTATATCTGAAACAACATTATCATACTGTGGTCTCACCTGCATATCCATGGGTGTGCCATGCATATGCATGATAATCACCGGAACGGATGTGTCTTGAACAAGACCCAGCATGTCAGGATCTTTTCGTAATGCGGAAATATCATTTATTATATCAGCACCAGCTTCAAGTGCCCGACGAGCAACTTCTGCCTTTGTGGTATCGATGGAGATGGGAATGGAATGTACAGAACGAATCCCTAGAATGGCAGGGATAACCCGATCAAGTTCTTCCTGCTCTGTTACCGGCTCAGCAAAGGGACGTGTTGATTCTCCCCCCACATCAATAATATCTGCCCCGGAAACAACAAGGGCCTCTGCCTGAGAACAGGCAGAGGCCGCAGAATCAAACTGACCACCATCGGAAAATGAATCGGGCGTCACATTTAAGATACCCATTATTTTCGGGAGACTCATCGCTATTCCCTGGGTTTTTCCTCAGGTGCAACAGAAGTCTCCTCTACTGTCTCAGCTTCTTCCAATTTTGTTTCTGTAGCAGATTCAGGCTCCTCTACAACCGGGGCTTTGACGGTTCTCTTTGGCGCAGCACGTCTTTTTTTCTTTTTAAGTAGCACAGGCTCTTTTTCAGTACGTTCATACTGACCGGGACGAAGGTCATCCAGAACATCTTCGATATCTTCAAGAACAATGGTCTCATGCTCAAGCAATTCTTCAGCAACCCGTTTCAGGATATCCAAATTATCAGTAAGTATTTTAGTAACCTGCTCATTGGCAGCCTTGATAATGTAATACACTTCTTCATCTATCTTTTTAGCTGTATCCTCACTGAAATCACGACGCTGATTGATTTCTCTGCCCAGAAAAATCTGTTCCTCTTTCTTGCCAAAGGCGAGAGGTCCCATTTTCTCACTCATTCCCCATTCACAAACCATCTTACGCGCCATTTCTGAAGCACGCTCAATATCATTCCCGGCACCTGTTGTGATCTCATTAAAGATGAGTTTTTCCGCAACACGTCCGCCGAAAAGGATACAGAGTGAATTTTCCAGGAATTTTTTGGAATGGGTATACCGTTCATCGGTTGGCAGCTGCATGGTCACACCAAGGGCACGGCCACGAGGAATAATGGATACCTTATGAATAGGATCAGTGCCCGGTAGAAGTCGTGCAACTATGGCATGCCCGGCTTCATGATAGGCAGTGATTTCTTTTTCACTGTCTGTAATAATCATGGACCGGCGCTCAGCACCCATCATGATTTTATCTTTGGCCTTGTCGATCATTTCTTTATCGATCTTTCTAGCACCGATTCGGGCAGCCATAAGAGCAGCTTCATTCACTAGATTTTCAAGATCAGCCCCTGTAAAACCAGGCGTTCCACGAGCTACGATTGCCATATCAACATCGGATCTCATTTTGGTTTTCTTAGCATAAATTTCTAAAATCTTTTGGCGGCCTAAAACATCCGGTACGGGCACAATTACCTGGCGGTCAAAACGACCTGGACGAAGAAGTGCCGGATCAAGAACATCAGGTCTGTTCGTTGCAGCAACGATGATAACACCTTCATTCTCTTCAAAACCATCCATCTCAACAAGAAGTTGATTCAGGGTTTGCTCACGTTCATCATGACCACCACCAAGACCAGCACCACGATGACGCCCAACGGCATCAATCTCATCAATAAAGATGATGCAGGGTGCATTTTTCTTACCCTGACTAAAGAGGTCACGAACTCGCGACGCTCCAACACCCACAAACATTTCCACAAAGTCAGAACCGGAAATGGTAAAGAAAGGAACATCTGCTTCGCCTGCAATGGCCTTGGCAAGAAGAGTCTTACCGGTACCGGGAGAACCCGCAAGCAGTACACCTTTTGGAATGCGAGCTCCAAGTTTGGTGAATTTATCTGGATCTTTCAAGAAATCGATTATTTCTTCAAGCTCTTCCTTAGCTTCATCGATACCGGCAACCTCATCAAAGGTTACCTTATGCTCACCCTTTTCCAGAAGTTTGGCTTTGGTTTTACCAAAGGAGAGTGCTCCGCCTTTACCACCCCCCATCTGCATCTGGCGCATAAAAAAGACCCAGACACCAATAAGCAGTAACATGGGAAACCATGAAACAAAGATGGTCATCATCAAAGAATCCCTCTGAACTTCCTTGACTGAAATATCCGCACCGCTGTTTCGCAGAATGGAGATCATCTCATTATCATTAACAGGATAAACCGCTCGAAAGGAGCTACCATCACGCATATTTCCAGAAACAATATCACCTGAGATCTGCACCTTGGAAATTTCATGACTTTCAACAGCCGACACAAACTGACTATAAGTCAACGAAGTTGATGTTTGTCCCTGGGGCTTGCTAAAAAGATTAAAGAGCAGGATCATAGAAAGACCAATCACCAGCCACATAGAAAGATTTTTATAAAAAGTATTCAACTATTCCTCCGTAACTCCAGATTAAAGAAAGACAACGCTACAAACACGTCATTAATTTTAAAACAATAGTAAGTTATAATAAGGGTGCAAAAGCACTCTGTCGAGGGCTTCTATGTATTTTTCTGTCAACATCAGGAATCCAAGCATTTCCATAAAAGATTGTTGTGATGAAAGCAGCTGGATTCTATGACACTTTTTTAATGTTTCGTGTGAAATATTGTACAGGCTGTACACCAATTTCTTTTTCGCTCATGGCCTTCATCCCCATTACAAAAGCAACAGCACCGGTGGCTGTTGTGGTATAAGGTATGTGTAACTCCAGTGCTGCCCGGCGAATGGTATACGAATCATCAGTGGCACGACGTCCCGCAGAAGTATTTACTACCCAGGCGATCTGATTATCCTGCATTTTATCCAGGATATGTGGCCGGCCTTGTGATATTTTATTCACCCGTTCGCAAGGAATATCGTTTATTTTCAACAACTCTGCCGTTCCAGTAGTGGCAACAAGATCAAAACCCATTTCAACCAGCGTTTTAGCGGGTGCAAGAATTGTTTCTTTGTCACTGTCCCGGACACTGATAAAGACCGTACCGGAAACGGGAAGGACTGACCCTGCGGCAAGCTGAGCTTTGGCAAGAGCCAGACCCAGATCATCGTCAATCCCCATAACTTCACCTGTGGATTTCATCTCAGGTCCAAGCAGGGTATCCACGTTATCAAAGCGATCAAATGGAAAAACCGCCTCTTTTACAGCCCAATGGCTGATCTCAACTTCTTCTGTAAACCCAAGCTCTTTTAAGGTCTTGCCCATCATGATCTTAGTGGCAATTTTTGCAAGAGGAATACCTGTTGCCTTGGAAACAAACGGAACGGTTCTGGATGCTCTCGGGTTTACTTCAAGAACATACAAATCATCACCTTTTACAGCAAACTGAACATTCATGAGACCAAGAACACCAAGCTCAAGTGCCATGGCACGGCTTGCTTCTTTTATCTCAGCGATCATATCAGCAGGCAAGGTATGAGGAGGCAACACACAGGCAGAATCTCCTGAGTGAATTCCGGCTTCTTCAATGTGCTGCATGATTCCACCGATGATGGTATCGTCTCCATCACAGAGTGCATCCACATCCACTTCAATGGCATCTTTTAAAAACCTGTCTATCAGTACCGGATGCTCTGCTCCCGCAATAGCGGGGATCTTCATAAAATCACGGATTTCGTCATCGTTATAGACAATACGCATATCCCGTCCGCCAAGGACATAAGAAGGACGAACCACAACGGGATACCCTATTTTATTTGCAACTATTAGTGCCTCTTCCAGAGTGAAAACCGTATCATTCTCCGGCTGACGAAGGCCAAGCTTCTGTAAAAACTGCTGAAAACGTTTTCGATCCTCTGCCCTGTCAATGGAATCAGGTGACGTCCCGACAATGGGCACGCCTTCTTCTTCAAGAGCAACAGCCAGATTAAGTGGAGTCTGTCCACCGAACTGAACGATAACACCATCAGGTTTTTCAAGATCAATAATATTTAAAACATCTTCAAAGGTGAGCGGCTCAAAGTAGAGTTTATCAGAGGTATCATAGTCCGTGGAAACTGTTTCAGGGTTTGAGTTTACCATGATGGATTCCACACCAATTTCTGCAAGTGCAAAAGAGGCGTGGACACAGCAATAATCAAACTCGATTCCCTGTCCGATACGGTTAGGCCCACCGCCAAGGATAATGATCTTCTTTTTATCCGTTGCAGTTGCCTCGTTTTCCTGCTCGTAGGTGGAATAGTAATAGGGAGTGTACGACTCGAACTCTGCCGCACAGGTATCTACCGATTTATATACTGGTTCAACTCCCAGATTTTTCCTGAGTTCCCGTACGTCTTTTTCTGATGTCCCGGTAAGGAATGCAAGCTGATGATCTGAAAATCCGTACTCTTTGCAGCTTCTTAGGAACGTAGGATTCAGTCCTTTAAAGCCCGTTTCCAGAATACTCTTTTCTTTTGTTACAATCTGTTGAAAATTATACAGAAACCAGGGATCTATCCGAGTCAGTTCAGAGAGCTTTTCAATGGAAGTATCACGTTTTAATGCTTCGTGGATGTAATTCATCCGCTTGGAATTTGGTTTGCGCAAACCGGCTTCAAGATCTTCGAAATCAAGATGGGTGAGTTCTTCCTTGCCGTCTCCACCAAAACCAAACCTTCCAGTTTCAAGTGATCGCATCCCCTTCTGGAAAGCCTCTTTAAACGTTCGACCCATGGCCATTGTCTCACCTACTGACTTCATGGCAGTACTTAAGACATCTTCTGCTTCCGGAAATTTTTCAAAGGTCCAGCGTGGAATTTTTACCACACAATAATCAATGCTGGGTTCAAAAGCTGCGTATGTTTCACGGGTGATATCATTCTTTAATTCATCAAGCGTAAAGCCAACGGCAAGTTTTGCGGCAATTTTTGCAATGGGAAATCCGGTTGCCTTGGAAGCCAGTGCCGAGCTTCTGGAAACACGGGGGTTCATCTCAATTACCATCAACTCACCATCAACGGGGTTAACGGCAAACTGCACATTGGAGCCACCAGTCTCAACACCAATCTCACGAATAATGGCAATGGAGGCATCACGCATTTCCTGATATTCCCGATCAGTCAGGGTCTGAGCCGGTGCTACGGTAATTGAATCTCCAGTATGCACACCCATAGCATCAATGTTTTCAATGGAACAGATGATGACCACGTTGTCTTTGGAATCACGCATAAGCTCAAGCTCAAACTCTTTCCAGCCGAGCAAGCTGCGTTCAATCATGATCTCAGTGGTCATGGACAGATCAAGTCCCGAAGAAGAAAGTTCTTCCAATTCCTGGCGATTATAGGCAACCCCACCGCCTGTTCCGCCGAGTGTAAAACTTGGTCGTATAATAATGGGGAAGCCAATATCAGCCCCAGCTTTCATCGCATCAGCGAGCGTATGAACAATATAAGACTTGGGAACATTTAAACCAATGTTCTCCATGGCTTCCTTAAACTCTTCCCTGCCCTCAGCCTTTTTGATAACACTGATATCGGCAGCCAGCATCTCCACATTGTATTTCTCAAGTGCACCGGTCTCTGCAACCTTAATGGCAGTATTCAATGCTGTCTGTCCACCAAGCGTAGGAAGTAGGGCATCAGGGCGTTCTTTCTCGATAACCTTGATCACCATTTCAGGAGTGATTGGCTCGATATAGGTATAATCAGCAAGCTCCGGATCAGTCATGATAGTTGCCGGATTGGAGTTAATGAGGACAACTTCATAGCCCTCTTCCGTCAATGCCTTTACTGCCTGAGCACCCGAGTAATCGAATTCGCAAGCCTGGCTGATTATAATTGGCCCGGAGCCTATGATGAGAATCTTTTTTATATCTGTACGTTTTGGCATAAGAGAAGTTTTCCCGAATTTTGATGGCGCCGTAAAAGTCTTGATCTGCTACGTTGTGCGCCCGTTGGAAGTGTCCCTGGGGTACAAAACTTCTTCATTCCGATGTGTTTTATTCCACCGAAACAATAGAAACTTTACGCGCATTGCATATGGAGTTTTTTAAATTACCACCTAATACCTTGCTTTTTACAAACTTGTCAATTGTAACGTTTTTTTCTTTTGCCGATTACTTGCGCATCATCTCTATGAAACGATCAAAAAGATATATGGCATCATGTGGACCCGGTGCATGTTCGGGATGGTATTGAACAGAAAAAGCCGGATATCTTTTATGACGCATCCCTTCAACCGAGCCATCGTTCAAATTAATATGAGTAAGCTCCACATCGTCAGAATTGAGACTGTCCATATTCACACAAAACCCATGGTTCTGAGATGTAATTTCAACCTTAGCGGTACTAAGATCCTTCACCGGCTGATTGCCGCCGCGATGCCCAAATTTAAGCTTAAATGTAGAACCACCATAGGCAAGTCCAAGAATCTGGTGCCCAAGACAAATTCCAAACATTGGTTTTTTACCAAGAAGTGTACGAATTGTATCCACCACAGCAGGTACGCCTTCAGGATCACCCGGACCATTGGAGAGAAATATTCCGTCTGGATTCATGCCAAGCACAGTGTCTGCATCGGTTGAAGCGGGTACCACCTGCACCTGACAGCCTTTTTCTGTAAATATACGCAATTGATTGTATTTAAGACCAAAATCAAAGGCCACAATCTTGAGAGGATTATCAATCCCTGCCTGCACGGTTGTAAAGTCAGTTCCTGGAACCACGCCATTATCGGCCCAGCCGTAAGGTTCCCTACAACTTACTTTACTCACCATATCCTGCCTAACAAGACCTGTCCAGGAACGGGCTTTTGCCACAAGTGATTCAGGATCAAGATCAACAGTTGAGACAACACTCTTCATAGCACCTTTAGTTCGAATATGACGAACAAGCGCACGGGTATCAAAACCTTCCACGCCAAGAGTTCCATACTCGATCAAAAAATCGGCCAAAGTCTGTTCCGATCTGAAATTGGATGGGTATGCATTATACTCTTTAACGAGAAAGGCCTTAGGGTGAACAGAATCGGACTCCATATCATCCGTATTCACACCATAATTACCAATGAGAGGATAGGTCATAGTGACAATCTGACCAGTGTATGAAGGGTCGGTCAAAATCTCCTGGTATCCGCTCATGGAGGTATTGAAAACGATTTCACCAATGGCTTCGCCGGATCCGGTAAACGAACGTCCTTCAAATAGGGTTCCATCTTCTAGGGCAATCAATGCTTTCATATATTTCCCTTGTTCTTTGCTTCTCAGAAAACAGCTCTTTGCCGAGCTTTACACAGTATTATCGATGTACTACTTTTTTTATTCAGGTAAACACAGTATAGAAAAAAATCGTATCATTAAACTCAAGATATGGATTGGAGTCAACAGGAATCGGGATCATTTCAGGAAAATCCAACATTCAGCGACTATGTCTCCATTTTCCTTTTTTTCTTTCTCGTAATTGAGTATTAAGTTAATGTTAAATTTTTTTTACACTCCCCCTTTCCAGAAGGAACAATCATGCATAAGATACTATCTTTACTTATTACAGCACTTTTTTTATTATTTATTTCATTTGGAGAATTCGTAATGGCAGAAAACAAACTGGCAGATGGCATGTACGCAAAATTCGTCACCAATAAAGGCGAAATCATCTGCGAACTTGAATACGTAAAAACCCCTATCACCGTTGCTAACTTTGTGGGTCTTGCAGAAGGCACCAAAGAACTTGGGGGAGGTTCCGGTAAAGCAGGCACTCGCTTTTATGATAACCTGAGCTTTCACCGAGTAATCAAAGATTTCATGGTTCAGGGTGGTTGCCCACTAGGAACCGGCACGGGAGGCCCTGGGTACACCTTCCCCGATGAGATTGATCCTAGCCTCAAACATGACAATCCAGGTATCTTGTCAATGGCTAATGCAGGCCCTGGAACTAACGGCAGTCAGTTCTTTATCACCCATGTTCCCACCCCACATCTTGATGGAAAACACACTGTCTTTGGTCATGTGGTATCAGGTATGGATGTGGTCAACAAAATCCAGAAAGGTGATAAAATTGAAACAATTGAGATCATCCGGGTAGGAACTGACGCAAAGGCCTTTAAAGGTGACCAGGCTGCTTTTGATGCACTCCTTGAAAGTCAGGAATCCAGAGCCAAAGAAAAAGAACTCTCTGGCATGGAAGACACCATGGAGCAAATCAAGGAAAAGTATCCCGATGCAATCACCACCGACACCGGTCTCAAATATGTAGTCACTGCTGAAGGATCGGGTGAGACTCCTGCATCCGGTACAATGGTTAAGGTTCATTATACCGGTAAATTACTCGATGGAACTACATTTGACTCCTCTGTAGATCGTGGTGCCCCCATTGATTTTCCGGTTGGCGAGGGAAGAGTTATTAAAGGTTGGGACGAAGCCTTGCTTACAATGAAAAAAGGTGAAAAACGTACCCTTATCATCCCCTCAGATCTTGGCTATGGGCCATCAGGACGCGGCCCAATCCCACCCAATGCCACTATGATCTTTGATGTGGAATTGATTGATTTTTAATTAGGAATTTTTTTGACATCATCATAAATGCTTGATTGGAATATATTTCCTGTCAGGCCTTTTTTGGTTTTGAGAATCCTTACGAAACCAAGTTTACTGTAAATCAGCATTTGTGGTGAACAGTTACTGATTATTAATACTTCAGACCAACCCGGTCACGTACCAGATCAAGCGTGATAACAGCTTTTTCACGTGCCCGCTCTGCACCTTTTCGTAAAATGACACGAAGCATCTCAGGGTCAGCAAGAAATTCTGCCTTTTTCTGGCGGGCGTCTGCGTAATAATCACTTATAAGATCGAGCAATTCAAGTTTAATATAGCCATAGGCCGCACCACCATTCACATACAAGTCACGAACTTCCTGTAATCTCTCGGGAGTGGCAAAAAGTTTAAGCATGGTATAGAGATTACATTTGTCAGGATCTTTTGGATCTTCAACGGGTGTTGCATCAGTTGCAATGGCCATCACCTTCTTTTTCAACTGTTTGCCTTCAAGAAAGATCGGTATAGTATTCCCGTATGACTTTGACATCTTTTGCCCGTCAAGCCCGGGAACAGTGGCCGTTGTTTCACTGATAAAGGGCTCTGGAACAACAAACGTTTCGCCAAAAACATTATTAAACTTCTGGGCAATATCCCTTGCGACTTCCAAGTGCTGTTTCTGATCCTTTCCAACCGGTACCCGATCTGCCTGATAAAGAAGAATGTCTGCAGCCATTAAAACAGGATAAGAAAACAGACCATGGCTTGCATCAATTCCCTTTGCGACTTTATCTTTATATGAATGACAACGTTCCATAAGCCCCATGGGAGTAAGGGTGGAAAGTATCCATGCCAGTTCACATACTTCGGGAACATCAGACTGCGCCCAGAATGTACATTTCTCAGGGTCAAGACCGAGTGCCAGGAAATCGGCTGCGGCCTCAAGAGTTCCTGTTGCAAGTTTTTGTCTATCGTGGACGGATGTAAGTGCGTGGAGGTCAACAATAAAGACATAGAGATCGGAATTTTCCATATTGGAAATCATGGTTTTCATCATTCCGAAATAATTTCCAATGTGGAGCTGCCCAGAAGGCTGAATACCTGATAAGATTTTCATTATAATATATAGCTGTTGAGTAAGTGTATGATTTCTGATTTCTGGCTTCTGGCTTCTGGCTTCTGGCTTCTGGCTTCTGGCTTCTGGCACGAGCATACTACTCCAGCTAAAAACGAAAAAAAAGGGTAATCCGAAATTCATCGGATTACCCTTTTTTAGTTCTTGTCTGTTATGACAGACAGAGACCGTTCAAGCAAATTACTTTTTGTCGTCTTCCTTCACTTCTTCAAAGTCAGCATCAACAACATCGTCATCCTGCTGAGCGTCTGCACCGGCGTCTGCGCCGCCGCCAGCATCAGCACCTGCTCCACCAGCACCAGGCCCATCCTTAGAAGCCTGGGAATACATAATCTCAGCAAGCTTATGAGAAGCCTTGGTCAGTTCCTCAATTGCAGCGTTGATGGCATCAGTATCATCACCCTCAACAGCCAGTTTAACGTTTGCAATTTCTTTTTCAACATTAGCTTTAGTCTCTGCATCTACTTTGTCACCGAGATCTTTCAGTGATTTTTCAGATGCATGCATCAGCCCATCAGCATTATTGCGGGCTTCAACCAGTGCTTTACGTTTTTTATCTTCCTCAGCATGCTCCTCAGCATCCTGTTTCATCTGTTCAATCTCCTTCTCAGACAGTCCGGAAGAGGCGGTGATACGGATAGATTGCTCTTTGTTTGTTCCAAGATCCTTAGCAGATACATTTAAGATACCGTTGGCATCAAGGTCAAAAGAAACCTCAATCTGTGGTACACCACGAGGTGATGGTGGGATATCGGTAAGCTCAAAGCGACCGATTGTTTTATTATCCTGTGCCATTTCACGCTCACCCTGGAGTACGTGAATAGAAACAGCAGGCTGGTTATCGGCAGCTGTTGAGAAAGTCTGGCTCTTTTTAGTAGGAACCGTGGTGTTTTTATCAATCAGCTTAGTGGTCACACCACCAAGGGTTTCAATACCAAGTGACAGCGGGGTAACATCAAGAAGAAGTACATCTTTCACATCGCCCTGAAGAACACCACCCTGAATGGCTGCTCCAATAGCTACAACTTCATCAGGATTCACGCCCTTATGGGGCTCTTTACCAAATATTTCTTTTACTTTTTCCTGTACTTTTGGCATCCGGCTCATTCCACCAACGATAATCACCTCATCGATGTCAGAAGCAGACAACCCGGCATCTTTCAGTGCAGTCTTACAGGGTCCAACGGTACGTTCAACAAGGTCTTCAACAAGAGCCTCATATTTGGCACGGCTCAGTTTGATATTAAGATGTTTAGGGCCGGATGCGTCTGCTGTAATAAAAGGCAGATTAATATCAGTCTCTGTGGTGGTGGAAAGCTCCATTTTAGCCTTTTCACCCTCTTCTTTTAAACGCTGAAGAGCCATTTTATCCGTTCGAAGATCAATCCCCTGCTCACGCTTAAACTCATCAGCAAGCCAGTTCACGATACGCATATCAAAATCTTCACCACCAAGGAATGTATCACCATTGGTTGATTTTACTTCAAAAACACCATCACCAATCTCAAGGATGGAAACATCAAAGGTACCGCCGCCAAGATCGAAAACTGCAATTTTTTCTTCGCCTTTTTTATCAAGTCCATAGGCAAGAGAAGCAGCAGTTGGCTCGTTGATAATACGCTGAACATTCAATCCTGCGATTTTACCGGCATCTTTGGTTGCCTGACGCTGAGCATCATTAAAGTACGCTGGAACGGTAACAACAGCGTCTGTTACTTCCTCGCCAAGATACTCTTCAGCAGTTTGCTTCATTTTACCAAGGATCATGGCTGAAATTTCAGCTGGTGTATAGTTTTTGCCTTCAACTTCAATTGCAGCGCCACCACCCTTTCCTTCAATAATTTTAAAAGGGCTGATCTCTGCTGACTTTTGAACTTCTGCATCTTTAAAATTTCGTCCGATAAGGCGTTTAACAGCGTACAAAGTTCGTTCCGGATTGGTAACAGCCTGACGTTTTGCCACTTGTCCAACCAGACGTTCACCACCATCTGTAAAGGCAACGATGGAAGGGGTGGTTCGATTTCCTTCCACGTTGGCAATAACGATGGGATCCCCACCCTCCATCACAGCCACACATGAATTTGTGGTTCCAAGGTCAATTCCAATTATCTTTCCCATTACATTCTCCCTTATATCAAAACATGAAACCGTCTAATTTTTGTCAAACGATGTCTTCTATGTTCTTTTCTTTTAATTGTTTTTTATTCGCCACAGCACTTGCTACAGTGCTCATCATCCTGCTTTTGTCAAGCCTGAAGCCAGCTATTCCCTGAAGATTTTTTGTTATTTCTTATCTCCTGCAGAGACAATTACCTTCGCCGCACGAAGAAGACGATCTTTGTGCTGATAGCCCTTCTCAAACACATTCAATATATGATTGGCCGGCACCTTGTCGTTTGGCTCCATGGTCAATGCTTCATGACTAGTTGGATCAAAAGGTTCTCCCATACTTTCAAGGGGTGTTACTTCAAATTTTTCAAGGGTGGTCATGAGGCTTTTCAAAATCAACTGCACTCCTTCAAGAAGGGATGACAACCTCTGCTCCGCCTCGATACCTTCTGCCTGTCCCTGATCAATTGCACGTTCGAGATTGTCCACTGTTGCAAGAATTTCACGTAATACAGGCTCACCTGCATATTTCATAGCCGTGTTCTTCTCACGTATCATCCGTTTTTTATAATTTTCAAATTCGGCAGCAAGCCGCAATTTCAAATCTTTCTGCTCTGCGGCATCAGCTAAAGCATCCGCAAGTTGTTGTTCAAGACTATTATCTTTATCTTCTTCTTCAACAATATCGGCAGCAGCTCCTTCTACATCGGACCGATCTTCACCGATGGACTCGACGTCTTCCAACTCTTCTTCCCGTTTCTTATCTTCGCTCACCAAAGCCTCCATATTTAATAGTAAACAGTGAACGAGCCACCTGACCCACTACTGCTTTAGTACTTTTCAGAATACTTTTCAGGAGCCTGCGCTTACCTGATTTTTTCAATTACATTATTCTGACAAGGTACGTATACCGGCTTACTTACTGTTCACCGGTGTTAGACATTCTCTTTTCAATTTTTAGTAACGCAGTCAACAATAAGTAGCACTATTTTCCTTGTCAAGTAGCCACAATGGTACTTTTTTGCCTTTCATCTTGGATAAAAAACCAATATAGTATGCACGATCGTTTCCAATTTTTACCCACTGAGGAAGGAACAGAATGGAATTTGAACCCAAATGGATTGCCTGGGAGATTACCAGGCGCTGTAATTTAAAATGTGTCCACTGCCGCTCGTCTTCTGAGCTTGCCATCGAAGGACATCCGGATTTTTCTTTTGATGAGGCTAAACGTGTCATTGATGACATTGTCTCCTATGCATCCCCTGTGATCGTTCTCTCAGGTGGTGAACCACTGCTTCGTGAGGATGTTTTTGATATTGCCAAATATGGTGGATCGAAGGGATTGCGAATGTGTCTGGCCACCAATGGAACCCTGGTAACAGCTGATATCTGTGAAAAGATTAAAGATGCCGACATCAAGATGGTATCGCTCAGTCTGGATGGTGCGAAAGCTGAAACCCACGATGATTTTCGTAATCAGAAAGGTGCCTTTGACGGAACCATGAATGCCATTAAACTTTTCAATGAATATGGCATTCCTTTTCTGATCAACTCATCATTTACAGTGCGAAATCGGGAAGAAATCCCTGAGATTTACAAGTTGGTCAAAAGTCTTGGAGCCACCGCCTGGTACATGTTTATGATTGTGCCCACCGGACGTGGTGAAGATATCATGGAAGAACTCATTCCTATTGATCTCTATGATGAAATCCTTGAGTGGCATTATGAAATTGAAAAGAATGACGATGAACTTCTTACTCGCCCCACATGCGCGCCACATTATTATCGGATCGTGCGCCAGAAGGCCAAGGAAGAAGGAAGTTCTTTTAAACGCCGTAACCTGAAATTTTCCACAGGTGGCTCCAAGGGATGTCTGGCAGGCCAACTCATCTGTTTAATCGATGTTGACCTTAATGTGCTCCCCTGCAGTTATTTTCCAAAATCTGCCGGTAACTTGTACAAGCAACCTTTTAAAGAAGTTTGGGAAGATTCCAAACTCTTTGCTGATATGCGCGACTTCAAAGGATATAAAGACAACTGTGGATCGTGTGAATATGTGAATGTCTGTGGTGGATGCAGGGCTCGTGCCTATGCCATGACCGGTGATTACCTGGCACAGGAACCGTTTTGCAATTATATACCACGAAGTATTAGAGAAAAATAAAAAATAAAAATAATTGAACCTTTCATATCGAATAAAAACACCCCTAACACATCAAGGAAAAACTGTTTAGCAGTTTTAAACAATTATGAATGATACATTTTTAAAAGCTTGTCGAGGCGAGAAAACTGATTACACCCCAATCTGGATCATGCGTCAAGCAGGTCGTTATCTTCCAGAGTACCAGAAGGTGCGAGGCAAAGTCACATTTCTTGAATTATGTAAAACACCTGAACTTTGCGTCGAAGTAACTCTGCAACCAATTGATATCTTAAATGTTGATGCAGCCATCCTTTTCTCGGACATCCTTATTCCACTGGAAGCAATGGGGACACCATTGGAATTCCATGAAGGCCGTGGGCCTGTGTTTCCAGAACCCATCAGGAGTCAGGCAGATCTAGACAAACTTATCGTACCTGATCCCGAAGAGCACACAGGATTTGTCATGGACACCATTGGTCTCCTGCGCAAAGAGCTCAATATTCCACTTATCGGTTTCTCCGGGGCGCCCTTTACCTGTGCCACCTATCTCATCGAAGGAGGCTCATCCAAGGTGTTCTGGGAAACAAAGAAAATGATGTACACCAACCCGGAACTCTTTCACAATATGATGAGAAAGATAACCGATACAACCACCCTGTACCTGAAAGCTCAGGCAAAAGCTGGAGCCCAGGTTCTGCAAATATTTGATTCATGGGCTGGAATCCTTGCCCCCTGCGACTTTAAGACATTTGCTCTGCCCTACGTGCAGGAAATTATCCGTGATCTTCAGGATACCGGACTCCCCATCATCTATTTTGCCAACAATGGTGCTACGCTGCTTGAGATGTCCGAATCGTCAGGTGCCAATGTACTCGGCCTGGATTGGCGTATTAACATAGGTGACGCGATCAAACGTATAGGAAATGTTGCGGTACAGGGCAACCTTGATCCATTCTCTCTGCTGCTGCCAAAAAATGAACTCAAAAAACGTATCGGACGAATCCTTGATGATGCAAAAGATGCAAAGGGCCATATTTTCAACCTTGGCCATGGCATCCATCAGTTCACCCCGCCGGATCAGGCAAAAGCTGCTGTGGAATTTGTCCATGAACTGAGTCAAAAATAACAACACAAAACAGTGTCAATTCCCACGATCCAACAGTGCTACTCGATTATGAGTGAGTATGCCATGCTTGATAACATCCGAGCCCATTCCATCATGGTGACCCGGGTGGCTCAGGCCCTGCTTCAGGGTCTTGCAGGTTCCCCAAAAGAAAACGTCATTATCCCCTCAGATAAACTGGTACTTGCCGGGGCTTTACTCCATGATATTGCCAAGACGCCCTGTCTGAAAAACCGCTGTGACCATGCAAAGCGTGGTAGAGATATCTGTCTGGAACTTGGCTATCCGGCAGTCGCTGAGGTGGTACGGGAGCATGTTGTTCTCACAGAATTTTGCATAACTCGCTATGACAAAGGTCATTTTCTCGCCAAAGAACTGGTCTATTACGCAGACAAACGGGTTATACACGATGAAATTGTTTCCATCGAGGAGCGACTGGATTATATCCTTGAATATTACGGAAACAATGACACCAAACGTTACAGTTTGATCAGGGAAAATTTTGAAAAATGCAGGCAGTTTGAAATGTTTCTCTTCTCAGCTATTGAAATCTCAGCTGACAGTATTCAAAAGGCTGTCTTAGATAGTTCGAGTGCTTCCGGTAATGACAGAATACAAAGAGTATAACGCTTTCTCGCATCTGTCTTCTAGTGTTTCAGCTATACGCTCATGTATCGGAAAATTAAAGTTTCTGTGGGAATTGTTCTTATATGATTTGTCACTTACCGAAAACCAAATACCAAACACCGAATACCTCCTGCCCGCAGGGCATAATGTTCAAGTTATTTAGTTCCCGCTCCTAAAAAGGTAGGATAAATCTTTTCCTCTTGACTTATAGTACAAAAAAACATATTTTAAATAACGGTAAAGTTATTTGTACTTATCAATTTCAAACCTCAGCAAAACATGAAAAGAACATTCTCCATACTACTGGTCTTAATTTGTTTCAGTATCGCCATAAATGCGCATGCTGATGAGAACAGTTTTTTACCGGGAGAATACAAACTCATTGCCTACACTCTCAGTAATGGAAGCTCAAACATCCAGCCTCAGCATAATTCATCAAAAAGTTTTAGTTTCCACAGTCTATATATTTCCCCTGATGCCATGAATACTGTCCTCAACAGAGAGGAAATATTTCTTGGTGCCCCCCCGGTAAACATCAACAAAAGCAACTATCAGGGTTTTGCCATTCGCGCAACATACGCACCAACACCTGCCATCACTTTTCACAGTGCCATTGGCCTGACGGATACTATAGAAAACAAAGCCATTGATTATACGGATCGTGTTGGTTGGGAAGTGGATCTTGGGCTTGCTTATAAATTTCTCAACAAATTTGCCTATGAAGTTCATTTTGGGTATATGGATACCGGTGAGCTTTTCAGGGAAAGCAACAGGCTAGCCGATGTTGACAACATTACCATCGTTACTAATAAATTAACTATGAGCTTCTAAAGCTCCAGATTAAGTTTGACAAGTTCAGAACATGATGCCCTACGGGCAGAAGGTGTTCGGTATTCGGTATGCGGTTTTCGGCAAGTAACATAGGAACAACTCCCACAGAAACTTTGATTTTCCGATACATTAAAAAGACACCTTTTTACCTGCCCATTTATACACACATAACTCCTTTATATTCGTGCGATTCCGAAGTGCCTCACAAACAAAGCGGGAGCTTGAAACATCGCTCAAAAAATGCCGCCGTAGCATACTGGTATGCATACAAAGTTTTTCCAAGTACAGGTTTGGCGGAATAAAGGGCAAGCAGTAAGCGCAGACTCCAGGTAAGCGCAGACTCCGTAGATGTTCATGTATCGGAAAATTAAAGTTTCTGTTGGAGTTATTCCTATATAAAGTATCAGTTTTCAGTGTTCACTAACTGATACCTTCTGCCCGCAGGGCATCACGTCCTGAAGGGACGCCGTCATATAGCCGGTGGATTTTAACCACCGGTAAAGTAAGATTATAACAATAAGTCCTGAAGGGACGACGTTGCCTTGAGGAAAAACACCGTCCTTTCAGGACTAAAAAAATGATGAAACCTGATACCGGTGGTTGAAACCACCGGCTATACGACATCTCCCCTTCGGGGAGGTAAGGCACTACAGTAATCGTTTTTGTAGCATCTGCAAATCCTGCCAAGTGGCATTTTTCATTTCAGGATTCTGAAGCAGGTATCCAGGATGATAGGTGGGAAGTAACGGAATTTCAACGCCATCAGCAGTCTTATATGGGTGAAAAAGTCCACGAAGTTTTGAAAGGGGCTGCGACCTGCGAAGCATGGTTCTGGTGGCCATCATCCCCATGGTACAGATAAATTCGGGGGAGACAGCATTGATTTGGCGTTGCAAATAGGATGCACAGGCAGCAATATGTTCCGCCTGAGGCCGAATATCCGGCCTGACTCCACACTTGATCACATTGGTTACAAAGGCTTCTTCCATTGGAAGATTAATAGCAGCGAGCATACGCACCAGCATCTGATCTTCTTCAATTCCAAAAACAGCCTGTGAACTGTAATTTTCCAGGACAGGCAGCCAATGACCAATAATAAAGAGACGAATCTTGTTTCCACCGCCCTTACCTGCGATGACTTTCTCTCGATTGTCACTGAGTGTACATCTCCTGCACTGCCCCACTTCAGTTGCGATTTCAACAAGCTTGGCATGATCACTATGCTTTATTTTCGATATAGGCGTGTCAGGTTCAGGCTCTTTTGCTTTTATGGGAATAGCTGCTGAAGCAGGAGTCGGTAATTGCCTTCGGAGATTAAAAAAAGATTTCAGTTCATCGCTGGCAGGATAATGAGTAATTGAGCTTGCCTGATGAGCTGCCACAACTCCACGAATATCAACAAGCAACTCTGTAATATCTTCTTCTTTTTTCATATCCCGGATCACTGTAGTCTTCTTCCTTTTCCAGAGCAGCTCTTGACAAAATCAACAAAAGACAAATTCTATAGAGTACTATACACTTGATGTAACCGTTCACCACAAATGCTGATTTACAGTAAACCTGGTGAATGCTTACCACTTGTGATACACCTTTTTCATTTTATACATTTTCCTTTTCAGGAGTACAAACATGCCAATTTACGAATTCCATTGTGAAGACTGTGGCAAGAACTTTGAGAGTCTTGTTATGAGAGCCTCCGCACTTGACAGTGTTAGTTGTAAGCACTGCAAGAGTTCAAACATTAAAAAAATGATTTCTGCCACAAGTAGTCAACCTGTATCGGGCAATGCTATTCCGGCTGCTGCCCTTTCCGGTTGTTCATCCCGCTCAGGATTTTCCTGAGCATAGGGTTATGTGAGCCCGTGAGGCTCTCAAAAACAAACAGGGGTTCTTTGCGAACCCCGGTTATTTTTTCTTTTTTTCATTCGCAAAATCAAAGACCATTTCATTTTCTTTCAACATACCGTGCTTCTCTCTGGCCACCTGTTCAAGAAACTCTTTGTCATTTTGCAGACGTTCTATATCCTGTTTCATCTCTTTATTCTGCTGCACCAGAATTTCTTGTTCCGCAACAAGTGCTGCAAGATGTTTGTTCTGTTGACGAAGATGATACAGACCGTTTCCCGGTGCAAAGACAAGCCATAGCAATGACAAACTAACAATTACAAGGGAGAAGTAAAGCAGCTGTTTTCGTTGCAATCCCGAAAGAGGTGGTGTTCTAAATTTTTTCTGTTTTGTTACCATGGTATACTCTTATTACTGCACGACTCACTTATACTTTCCAATTGATCTATGAACAACTCAACACCAAAATCAGTCTTTCTTGTCAGTGCTTGTCTTATGGGGATTTGCACCCGTTATGATGCTGCTATAAAACCTGATGCATCGTGCAGCAAATTCCTTAAAAACCATACTTGGATTCCTGTCTGTCCCGAACAGCTTGGCGGTATGCCAACACCACGCCCTGCTGCAGATATTACAAATGGTACAGGTTTGGATGTCCTACAGAGCAGGGCTCAAGTTTGTACCAAAACAGGTGATGATGTCAGTGCCTCTTTTATCAAGGGTGCCCAGGAAGTTTTAAAAATTGCCCGGAGCCAAAACATCACGGGTGTCTGTTTGAAAGCCCGCAGCCCATCCTGTGCAGTCTCTGGAGTAATAGGTGTTACGGCAGCCTTGCTCAAACAAAACGGTTTTAAACTTTACGAATTCTGATTTGTCCTATTTAATCCGCATTACACGAAGAATGATAATCCCAGCTTCGTATAAAAGATACAGAGGCCCACCCATAAGCAGCATATTCACGACATCGGGAGTTGGAGTCAATAACGCTGCAATGATTGCTATCACTAAAAGTGAATATCGCCTGTTTCGTTCATAAAATTTTCTGCTCAATACTCCAACTTTAGCCATAAAAACCATAAACACTGGAAGCTCAAAAATCACTCCAAAAGCCAAAATAAAAAGAGTTGTGAAATTCACAAACCGACCAACGGAAATCACCGGTTGAAGGTCTACTGAACCAAAGCCAAGAAGAAATTTGATACCAAGTGGAAGAGTTATAAAATAACAGAACAGAGTTCCTGCGTAAAAAAGCAGGCAGGTGAAGAGAATAAAAGAAAAAAGTTGCTTCCCTTCCACCCCGAAAGGCTTTCCCACGGCACGCCAGAGCACCGTCATAAACCATGGCATAATTAAATACAGTGCAGCAAACAGGGCAAGTTTAACATGAGCCAAAAAAGGGCCTGCCACTGAGAAAAAGTACAGTTGATCCGCTAGATGCCCCTGAACAAAACGCAGCAACTCAGGAGATAAAAAAAAGATCACAGCAGTGGCCAGTAAAATAGTGATACCAAGAGTGCGAACAGACCTTCTCAACTCAGCAACAAAGATGATAAGTTTATTATTATGATTTAATGCTTCCAGGGTGTACTCCGATTAGTAATATTCACAGTATACGGTTGTTGTAAAAAAAAACTTTAGTTAAGATAGCAGATGCCTTTTCGAAAAGCAATTTGATAGAGGTTGATTTCAATTTTCAGCCATGCTAAAAAAAGATGGTCAAAAAGACAAACTAAAGACTGAAGGGGACTTTTCCCCTCATATATTGAGAACCCATTCGCCATGCTAGAGCTTCGTTTCATTAGAGAAAACATTGATCTTGTTCGCAAAAAAACAGCCCACAGAGGCTTAGCCACAGACAAAGTAGATGAATTTGCACTCGTTGACAAAAAACGTCTAAAACTGCTGGGAGAAGTTGAACACCTGAAAAATCAGCGCAACATTGCCTCCAAAGATATCGCCAGGCTTAAACAAGGCAGCGATGAAGAGAAAAAACAGGCTGATACACTGATCCCTCAAATGCGCAAAACTTCGGATACCATAAAAAAACTCGACAAAGAACTTGGTGAAATCCAAAGCCAACTGCAGGATCTGGTTCTCTCCATACCAAATCTTTGTAACGATGATGTACCAAAAGGGAAGGACGATGCCGATAATGTGGAGATCAGAAAATGGGGCACTAAACCTGATTTTTCTTTTACTCCCAAACCTCACTGGGAAGTGGGCGAAGACTTAGGTATTCTGGATTTTGAGTGTGCTGCCAAACTCTCAGGAGCCCGTTTTGCACTCTTAAAAGGCCTTGCAGCAAAGATGGAAAGAGCACTAGCCAATTTTATGCTTGATCTGCATACCCAGAAACATGGATATTATGAAGTTTTGCCTCCATTTTTAGTCAACAGCGCATCCATGACAGCCACCGGACAATTACCTAAATTTGCAGAAGATCTTTTTGCCATTAAAGACTGGGATCTTTACCTCATCCCCACCGCTGAAGTACCGCTTACTAATATTCATCGGGATGAAACTCTGGACGAGAATGAGCTTCCCATAAAATATACAGCCCACACACCCTGTTTTCGATCCGAAGCCGGATCCTATGGCAGAGACACTAAAGGGCTCATGAGGCAGCATCAGTTTGATAAGGTGGAACTCGTCAAATTCACAACTCCTGAAACGTCTAATCAGGAACTGGACAGCCTGCTGGCTGATGCTGAAGAAGTTTTACAATTACTGGGACTGCATTATCGGGTTGTCACCCTCTGCAGCGGTGATCTTGGTTTTTCTTCAACGAAGACCTATGACATCGAAGTGTGGCTACCGGGACAGAATGGATATCGTGAGATTTCCTCCTGCTCCAACTTTCTTGACTTCCAGGCAAGGCGTGGTGGAATCCGCTATCGCCCCAATGGTCAGAAAAAAAGCAAGCTGGTTCACACACTGAACGGATCAGGAATGGCTGTGGGCAGGACGCTGCTGGCAATTCTTGAAAACTATCAGCAGGAAGATGGAACCGTTGTCATTCCAGATATCTTGAAACCCTATTTCGAAAAACGCTTTTAAAAGGATTTACAATGGACTCGAACGATAGGTCTTTACCAGCATCCCGTGCTCAAGCATCAGGGAGTGTAATCAATGCCAGAACAGAAGGCGTGGTGTTTAGTGCTGTAACGAGAAATTTTCGGAATTTCAAAAAACACACTTCTGTCATGGAAAAGAAAATTTTTACATCTTTCTCGGGTGTTGTTCCTTTACTCTATCAGTCACTGTTTTGTAACTGTTCACCACAAATGCTGATTTACAGTAAACTTGGTTTCGTAAACATTCACCAGGTAAGCGTAGACTCCGTGCCTCAGATTTGTTCAAGCGGGACGCCGTAGTGTACGATTTTGAACATGATGCCCCTTCTTTGTCCCCTATTTCTTACAAACCAACTCCAATCTACACAGGAGCCAGGACAAGGCAACGATCCGACAAAGCAGACGGAAACTTAGACCCACAACCGCAATCCAGGAAAGACTAAGTTCCAGCGCGTTCTCAAGCAGGCTCACGCCGCTACTATTACTGTTTGAATGGTTTGGGAGCTGGGTATACTCCGGCGGAAATGAGAGCGTCACGCTCAAGAAGGCGTTCTTGATTATTGAGTGCAAAAAGACGAACAGTTATTTCTCCGATATCGGTCAACGGTTCGATGGTCACATCTTTTAGCTGAAAATGCTTCTCCCAAAGATCTTTACGTGGATTAAAAAACCTGATCAGCTCACCTGTGGTCGGATGAATAGAGCCAACATCAGTCCCCTTGTGACGATTGCAAAATAAACAGGCATAGGCCAAATTCTCAAGATCGTTGGTGCCACCATGCTTTTTACTGACAATATGATCGATTTCACAGCCAAAAAATGTATTTTTCTCGTGGATCAGACAATATTCACACCGAAAATCAGCTCGCTGAGCAACAAGCTGGCGTGTTTTTACGCTAATATATGTCATTCTATACAGTTTTGTTTTGCGCGCGCCTTTGCCAGTCTCATAAGATGTTCCAGCTGCAAGTACTGATCTAATTCAGATTGTTCATCTGCTGCCAGACCATTTTCCTTTTCTTTGTGAACCAGTTCCATCACTCGATCTTTCGCCTGATCCGAGGGACGAAAGGCCATTAGTGAGCTGTGGGGTGTTTGAGTTGCAATAAAATTTACAACTTCCTCATATGCCCTTGCTATTTCCATTAGTGCGTACCTCCGGTGGCGGCAAGCTTCTGGAACTTATGTTTTAAAATAACAAAATCCAGAATTTCCTTTGCCAATCCTTTTTCTTCTACCGATAGACTGTCAAGCAATTCAACTTTTTTCAGAAGCTCTCTGTCCTGAATGTTGAGTTTCGCTATCTGTCCTTTAACGGCAAAGTCCAGGAAGTTTAACGTTACACCAAAAACATCAGCAAATTTAATTAGAAAAACTGTTGATGGTGAACGCTTACGGTGATAAGTAATCTCTTTTTGAGGGAGAGCCAGAGAAAAAACATACCCTCAACACACTTCAAAAAGCATAAAATTCTTATCCTATACCCTGCGAACTGGTTAATATTACGTCTAAATCAAATCTTAATGAAAACATACCCTAGCATTCCCCTCCCAAACAGTTACAGAACTATACAGAAAATGCCCATGGAAAGTCAATATTATACTCCAGGAATGAAAAAAAATTAAAATAACAGGAGGTTGCAAAAATCAGAAAAAAGACATACGTAAGAAGGCTATCTGCTGCGCATTTCGTGAACTCCGACAATAGATTACGATTGCAGAACGCTGCTGGCAATTCTTGAAAACTATCAGCAGGAAGATGGAACCGTTGTCATTCCCGATATCTTGAAACCCTATTTCGAAAAACGCTTTTAAAAGGATTTACAATGGACTCGAACGGTAGGCATTTACCAGCATCCCGTGCTCAAGCATCAGGGTATGATGTGCCAGTCGTCTGATTTGTGAAAGATAATGGGTTGACATAACTATTGACGTTTGGTTTTCTCTGTTGATTCTCTCCAGAATATCCAGGATAATCTTCTGATTTTCCTCATCAACATTTGCAGTGGGTTCATCACAGAGCAATACTTCAGGAGCAATGGCCAGAGCCCTGGCCATTGCAACACGCTTACTTTCCCCGCCGGACAATTTATGGGCATCAGCAGACCGGAATTCCTGCATGCCCACAAGCTCCAGAACTTCATCCGCCCGCCTCTCACGTTGCTTTTTTGATATTCCCCGAACTTTCAGACCAAACTCAACATTTTTCCAGACAGAACCTGTGAAAAGAATGGGATATTGATCAACAAGCACCACCCGCCGTCGTAAATCCAGAAGATCCTTCCTGCGACATGAAACATCTCTACCGCAAAACTGCAGGTTTCCAGAGGTGGGCTGAACAAGAAATGCCAGAATGTTCAAAAGCGTTGTTTTTCCGGCACCATTTGCTCCGATAAGCGCATAAATTTGCTTCCTCTCAATTACAAAGTCAGTAAGATTCAGAACCTTGCGCCCCTTGAATTCCGTTACCAGAGTGTCTGCCTTATAGAGCATCTATCCCGGCCCTTCCCTGGAAGAAATGAAACAGCATATTTATGCCAAAAGCGATTGTCATCAAAGTGAGTCCGAGAGCAACAGCTAAAACAAACTCCCCCTTGTCATACTCAAGAGCCATGGCTGTTGTCATGGTACGGGTAAATCCCCTGGCATTGCCACCAAGCATCATACTGATCCCCACCTCGGCAATGACCCTGCCAAAAGAGGCAATTACGGCTGCACCAATCCCATATCGAGCTTCCTTAATTATCACCAACGCCATCTGTATCTGGGTTGCTCCAAGAGTTAGAGCCGTATTCCGATAGCGCTTGTCAATTCTGCTGACTGCGGCAATGGTCAATGATGTGACAAGAGGAATGATCAGAATCACCTGACCGATAATAATGGCCTTCTGGGTATACAACAGCTCCAATGATCCAAATAAACCCCGCCTGGAGATAAAGGAATAGACCAGCAGACCAATAACGACCGTGGGCAATGCCAGCAAGGTATTCAGACATGTCAGAAGCAGTCGTTTTCCGTAAAAGCTGGAATAAGCAATCAAAAATCCGCAGGGAATCCCGACCAGTGATGCAATCAGTGTGGAGATGGTGCTGACTTTGAGCGATACTGCTACGATATCCATTAGCTCCGGGTCACAGGCAAGCAACAATAAAAAAGCAGATTCCAAACTATCCAGAAAAATATCCACTACCTCCTGTTTGATTGTGGGGGCACCCGGTTTAGATTCAAGTCATCCTATAAAATAAACAAACTCTCAGCACAAAAAAAAGAAAAAGAAAAAAATCATTTAGAATCTGGATAAAAAAGCTGCTTTCCTTCAAGCCTGTAGTCAGCAATCAATTTCTGGCCACGTTCGCCGGTAATCCAGTCAACAAACTCCATGGCCATTTCATATTGGACATGTGGGTGTTTTTTGGGGTTTACAGGGATAATACCGTACGGATTTGCAAGACTTACATCTCCTTCACTTAAAACATCAAGCTCAATGGCAGGGTTCCTGCCAAATTTATACTTGATATAGGTTCCACGATCAGCAAGAGTATATGCCTGTTTTTCATCGGCATAGGTAATGACCTTGCCCATCCCCTGCCCAATGGAAACATACCAGGTATCCGAATCAGCAGGACGCTTCAAGGTGACCTTACTCTCTTTGCCTTTTTTTACAATTGTCTGGCTCACTTCCGTAAGATCAACACCACTGGCAGCCCAAAGTGCCTGCTCTTTTGTATGAGTACCACTGTCATCCCCCCGGGAGATAAACATCTCTTTTGCCTTTGCAATTTTGCCAAGAGCCATGGCCACATCCTTTTTTCCTTTGATACCGGCAGGATCTCCTGTAGGTCCCAGTAAAACAAAATCATTATGCATTACCGGAAAACGCGCAGTTCCAAATCCATCTGCCACAAAAGCAGTTTCACGATCTTTAGCATGAACAAAAATGACATCAACATTTCCATCCTTACCATCCCGTATGGCAGCCCCTGTACCTTTGGCAATTACCTTTATTCTAATCCCGCTATCTTTCTTAAATTCGGGTAAAAGGATATCTAAAAGGCCAGAAGACTGTGTGCTTGTGGTTGTGGACATTTTTAAAACCTTGTCTTCACTCCATCCATAGCCCGCAAAAGTCACCATCAACAGAAACGCTCCAAGTAGTGCATTCATACAAATCTTCATTTCTCACTCCTCCGTAATAAAATTATCGGGAAATAACATTTTCCCACACATTGACACATCATAACCGACAAAAGATTCTGCCAGGTTCCTGAATTCCTCTTCATGAAGCAGGCTTATAAAACTTTGCACACCTTTCTCAAAAAATCGCTCCCTGCTGATCAACAGATCAAAACGCTCCCAGCGCAAGGGAAGAAAATCAATATCCAGCATCCCGGCTACGGCGCGGATGCCCGGTGCAGCATCAACACGCCCTGCAAGTACTTCCAGACCCGCATCCAGATGGCGTGGTACTTCAATGCCGTATCCACCAATTTGTTCTGTTGCGATTTTGGATCTTGCTATTTCATAATCAAGCAAAAGCCGTGTTCCTGTACCCAGTGGACGGTTCACTATCCTGATATCATCTCTTGCAAGATCATTGATTGAAGTGATGTTTTTAGGATTCCCCTTTTGAATGATTATCCCCTGTTCCCGTTTGCTGAAATTAACAAAGACCGGTGGTTTATCGAGTTCCTGTTCAGCAAAGCTAAAATTATATCCACTGTCATCATCCTGTAGCAGATGACAAACTCCGATATGACACAGCCCGCGCCTCATACTTGTCAAGCCGCCCATACTTCCCTGATTGGCAAAAAAAGCTACCGTATCCTTTCTTTTAGCATGAAAAAGCGACAGCGTTTTCTGGAAGAGAGGGTCATCACTACCAGCGAGTAACAACAAACCATTGTCAGAGGAAGAATCACAAGTATTCGACTTGTAATTAAGGATATGCGCTTCAAGCCACTCTTCCACCAACCTGTGTGGGAAAAGCCATTTTCCTGTGACCTTAGTTGCAGGTAAGCCCTTATCGTTCACAAGAGAGTAGATCATTTTCTCGTTCACATTCAGCAACTCTGCAACGTTTTTTGTTGTTAAAAATTTATTATTCGTTCCTGTTATCATTCTCTTTCTCCACTTCACTCTGCCATAGCCAAAATCAGTCAGTGATTACCCCACAGGGGAAAATAAAACCATAAAATATCACAAATCGACCATAACTGACAAAGAATAACCAGTACAAACATGCAACTGTCCACAATGGCACAAAATAATATTCTATTGGATACTTGAAAAACGACGAGATCCTGATGGTTATTCGACGATACTCAGGAATTCAGAATGGCATGGAGGGAGGGGGATAAAAAAAGAAAACAAATCAATCAGGATACTTCTCACGAATATCAATAATTTCATCGAGACAATCAAAAAAGACATCAATAGGCGGACGCAAAGACGCGAGAGGAATTCATGATCGAACCCGAGCACGGCGCATGTGCTCTGGAGTTGCAAGTCTCGCGGTTCGGCTACGCCGGCGAGATCGACCTCGCTCTGACCAACCCGGAATCAGGTTTGCGAATATTGAATCCTCGCATCCCTGCAAAAGCCGTCACGGCGAGGATCTACCTGATCGCAGATGAAGCGTGGAAATCCGATAGCCTGAAA
>JAFLJO010000051.1 GCA_022712975.1 Desulfocapsa sp. | reverse complement strand
TGCTTGTATCGTACCATTGGGCGGCTTAATTTTTTTTGCAAACTTTAAGTTTCCGTTGTTACCCTGTTTTTGGTTTCGAAGTTGGCTTACAGGTTAGTGCTGTTTACTTTAAATCCTGCTATACCCCGTACAACCCAGCGCTGCAGGTGACCAGCGGGTCGCACGGTTTTCTGGAAATCAGGCTTGCTGTACAAATTCTGGGGTAATCAACACTCAGTGTTATTAATCCCGCTGGCCCCTGAGCTTAACGTTAGAAGCAAAAGAAATAACAGCATTAACGGCATAAAAGACAACGGCATTTTACGAACCGAATGCTTTTAAAATCCCAGGTAAATTTAATGATTGACTCTTCGAATAAAGATCGTAAAAGGGCATAAAGAAAAAGGCATTTAAAAATATGAAAGCTTCCATGCTCACTGCCAATTCAAATGCTCATATCTGTGATAGAACGATTTAAAAAACAAGGGCATTAAAAGACGAAAAAGAAAACTGCATTAAAAACAAAAGACAAAAGAAATAAAAGAATAAAGACATAAAAACATGTACATTCTTGGGTTAGCATTATGATTAGAATCATAATCTCTATTAATTTAACACTTTTCGGGAAAGCAAATGCATTCAATAAATATTCTCAATATCCAGCAAGAAACACTACGTTTACTCAATAATGCACAAGAAATAATGTGTAAACTTCAATCTAGTAATGTAGTCTCAGATAATGATTCAAATAGTCAAAAACAAACACTAGAACCCGAACATCTAAATGATTTAGCAGCAACAGTAAAAAATGAAAGCCAAAAGGCTAATAATATGGAAATGGTAGTAGCAGTCGTTGGTACTATGAAATCGGGTAAATCAACAACTATCAATGCAATAGTGGGTCAAGAAATTCTACCCAATAGAGCGCTACCTATGACAGCACTACCAACGCTGGTTACTCATAAAAAGGGTTGTGTAACTCCAGTTTTAACATTCACCCATCCAGAGCCACTTGTTGAATTAAGCAAACAGATTGCAAATACAGTAAAAACCAAAGATATTAGTGGCGGCTATCCTTTTTTTGGTAGTGATGACGGTAAAGCTTTAGTCGAAAATCTAACTCAAGCAGGAAAACTAGAGATCAACAAGACATATACTGGACAAGAAGCAATCTTTGGCTTTTTGCATAAGTTAAATGATCTAATGCGTGCAGCTAAAGAGCTTTCTATTTCCCCGCCCTATGAAGAATATGAAGCGATTGACTCTTTGCCTCGTATTGAAGTCGAGTTTTTTCACCTAAAAAATAATGATGATTCAGATCATGGTCAGTTATCTATATTAGATACACCCGGCCCAAACGAATTTGGTCAAAGTGATGCATTAAAAAAAGTATTTAGAAGACAGTTGGCACAAGCCTCTGCTGTATTGTTAGTGATGGATTATACCCAATTAAATTCGGAAGCAGATGGCACAGTTAGAGAAGAAATAGCCAGTATGCAAGAGTCTTTAGGTGAACGCCTTTTTGCATTGGTAAATAAATTTGATAATGCTAGTAAAAATACAATGGATGCTGAAGTCACTAAGAAGTATGTATCAGAACATCTACTAGAAAAGATATCCAGTGAACGTATTTTTCCAGTTTCCTCATGGTGGGCGTATTTGGCAAACAGAGCTTTAAATGAGTTGGAACACCAAGGAACAATCAATGAAGACGATGATTGGGTAGCAGATTTTGGTGAAGAAGCGCTAGGTCGTCGTTGGAAGAATAAAATAAATGACAACGAAGAGGTTAAAGACGTATCGCTAGCATTGTGGGAAGACAGCAACTTTGCGGAGCCACTAAAAAAAGTTATTACTGAAGCTCATGCAAAAGTCGCCTTTGAGAGTTTAGGTTCTACACTTACCAAATTATCCAGCATTTTTAATGAGCTGGATACAGGGGTAAATGGTCGATTGTCTGGACTTCAAACAGATATTGATCGGTTAAATAAAATGATAGCAGACTTAATAAGTGATCAAAAAATGCTCAACGATATAGAGGCATTGGTTGAGGGAAAAGTTGTTGAAGAAATCAAAAAAAGCACTGATGAAATAACTAATAAAATTAAAAAGTTTATTAATGAGGCAAATGAATTAACAAAAAGATTTTTAGAAACAGGAAAGATCACTAATGAAAAGAAAAAGGAAGATGAAGTAGCTAAAAATAAAAAAGCAAGTCAAAAAGAAAATGTTTTAGATTTAATCGTTGCGAATGTATTTAGTAGAACTAATAATCCATCTGATAATGTGAAAAAGGCATTAAGGTCAGGAGAGGTGATTGACTATAGTAATAAATCCGATGCGGAGGAGTTGCTAAATACTATAGATAAAGAAATAAACAGAGTTGCTAACGAATTATTTTCTGAGTCAGAAAAAGTGTTACAAGCTAGTACACAATCTTTGCAAAAAACATTGAACAATGAGGTAAAAAAAGACCTTGCAGAGGTTTTAGAGCAGGCAAAAGAACGATTGCAAAATCAAGGCGTAAAAGTTAATTTTAAACTTCCACAGGTTGATAGGCGGTCTAATATTTCTTTTACCATGGAAGATTTGGTTTCAAGTGGGGTTAAAGAACATAACTACGAAAAAAGACGAACAAGAGACAAAAAAGGAGTAAGGTCTTGGTTTGCAAGAAACTTATGGGGTGGAGGTACAGAAACATATGATACAGACGAAACAGACTATAAAGTCGATATCCCTGCAATAAAGAAAAAGATTGAAGGTAATATGCAGCAACTTGGAAAAAGCATTGAAAATAGTCAAATGGACTTCTTGGAGTGCCAACTAAAGGAAAATATCAATCAGCAAATTAACGATGTTCAAGAGTATTTAGAACGCTACCGTGGTGATTTAATGCAAGGAATAAAAGACCAACAAGCAGATAGTCAAAAAAAAAATAGTTACATCGAAGAGTTAAATGGTTTTTTAAAGCCGTTTCGTGATCTGTCTGAAGATGTAGACGATCAGTTAGGTTTACTGAACCAGATAGATAATTAAGGTCATAATGACAAGCACGAATGAATTATTAGCCAAATTTGGCTATGAGATCGAACTTCCTAAAGGTGTTGGTGATTGTCATCCACATCTTGAAGATAAGATGGTGGTGGATCTTATTAATGGACTTGAAGTTGCAGGTGATCATATTAAGGTTTCCGAATCCCGTCATAAACCCCTAAACCGCCTTATTGATGGTGTTACTGGCAAAGGAAAACAACGACAAGATAAGATAAACAAAAATCTATCAGAGGGTTTAAAAACGGCAAGCATTTGGTTACAAAAGCATGAGTCTGATTTTATTCAGGTGAATTTAGCGCTTGGAACATTTGGTAATAAATTATTGGAAACAAGAGCTGGGGTTATGAAGCTTGACTCGAAGATAGGATGCTTAAAGGATTACTTACTTGATTTTGAAAAAGTAGTAAAAGATAAGCAAACAGAACTTGGCACATATATACAAGACGTTGATTTAAGAACAAAAGCAGATGCCCATATTGCTAGGGAATTTGATTTCTGGGCTGGTGGAAAAATGGAAAATTTGCCTGTAGAAATGCGTGTTTTTACGATAATTGATAATTTACGAAACGGTAGCTTTGCTTTATTTTTACACCAAAAGGCTACTCAAGATGAAAAAGGTGAATACTTGAAACACCTTGGATATAAACTAAGATCGGCAGTAGCTAAAGACTTAAATATTAAATCTACGGATGAATTATTTAAAAACCAGTGGTTTAATCTTAGTAAGGTAAATAACAAAATAGAATCAATTATTGAAAAAGAATCAATAATCTATTTGTCCTCATGGGCGACTGATAAAATATATCAACCAACCGTGTTTACGATTAATGCAGAGCTATCAAGTCAGGATAAAAACTTACCTATGAATCATAATATGCTTCGCTGGATGGATAGGAATATAGAAGAGCAGCTAGGTGTAATAAGGTGATGAACTCACATCTAGATACGAAGTTAGGTCTGGTTTTATCTGGTGGTGGAGCAAAGGGCGCTTATCAAGCGGGTCTTCTTAGATATATGGCTGAACAGAATATTCAGCCAGCAATGGTTTCGGGAACAAGTATCGGTGCTTTAAATGCTGCGGTCATTTCTGCTCAAAAGGATATTTCAAAAGCTTCTGATGTTATCAATACTATTTGGCAAGAATTGAGTAAAAAAAATCCAATTGAAGTTAAGAAAGCACCTTTGTTTCTCAGTTCAGTAGCAATTTTGTTGTCATTTTCAACTATTCTTAGTCGTACAATAGTTGGAGTGGCTATTGATAAAGCAATCGATAAAACGGGGCTTGTCAGGGAGCAACCGCTCAATAACATACTAGGTGACAATGCGCCTGTTAAATTATTGAAAGCTGGTTTACCTCTTTATGTTTCGCTTTATGAAAGTGAAGGATCAGGTACGGATCTAGTTAAGTATTTTTCTACAACTTTGTTGAATAGTCTTTCTAAAGATACGAAAGATAGCGAGTTCAAGCACATACAATCATTGAGTTCGGATATTATGCATGAAGCAATTATGGCTTCGGCAGCTCTACCTTATTTTTTTAAGGCGCATGAAATTGAAGGAAAAAAATACCGTGATGGTGGTATGGGTGGCTCAATTAATGAGCAGGGAAATACGCCTGCTCAACCCTTAGCTGAAGCTGGCTGCACACACCTGATTATCAGTATGTTGGATGATGGCAGTATGTTTGATCGTCATAATCCAATTTATAACGATGTGGCAATTATAGAGGTTAGACCTCAAGAGTTCATATCTACTTCTAAGTTAGATATGTTTGCCTTTACTCCTGAAAAAATTCCCTTATGGATGGTACAAGGATATAAAGATGCAAAAAGATGTATTGGGAATTCTTTGAATGCGTTAAGTGTTATAAAAGAAAATGAGAATACTAAATCAAAGGTAGTCAGCGTATTGCAGGATTTACATAATGATGATTTTCATATAGGAGACTAGTCCGTCATGATTAAACCACAACCAAAAACCTATAAATGTCTTTCATGTAACTGGAGTAAAACCGTTTCACCACAAAGTGATGCACTTTCACCATTAGATTATTTTGATGAATGCCCAAAATGTGGCGAAAAAAAATTAAAGTCTTATTTAAATAATATAGACTATAATGCTCAAGGAAAAAGAAAGGGGACGTTGTTGATTTATTGACTTAACATGAGCAGTATAAGGGACAAATCGTTATTTTTGCACATCTTATAGCATCATAAAAAAAATCGGTAAATACGGTAGAGTAAAATTGGTCTAAAAGCGGGTAGACCTTTTTGATAAAGTAACCATATGTAATCACATAACAAATCATTCAACGACGACCCCAAGCAGAGCGGTTTTCCAAATAACCTGTAGTTGTTATTTTAAGTCCCGTCTTCGTTCAACCTTCATTGGTTAATTGCTTGGGGCGGGTTAATTCAAACGTTAGGCTCCCCAAAATATCATTTTAAATGATCCTAAATTGGGTAAAATAAGTGATTAAAACTATGGATAAAATGTTGCCCCTTGAAATGACATGAGACCCGTGTTATTATGTGTATATGATACAAGATTTTTTAAATACTGGAACAGAAGATATTTTCAACGGCAAAAATACTAAAAACGCCAGAAAAACAATGCCTTCATCCATGAGAAATGTTGCCACACGAAAATTAGACCAATTAGATTCGGTAATTGTACTGGAAGAATTAAGAGTTCCACCAGGCAATCGGATAGAAGCTCTTGCTGGAAACAGAAAAGGTCAATTTAGCATACGAATCAATGATCAGTATAGAATATGTTTTAAGTGGAAAGAAGCAGGTCCGTATGATGTTGAAATAACCGACTACCATTGAAACTTAAACAATATAGAGGTAAAATTATGGTATGCATACCTTCCCACAGACCCCCTACTCATCCTGGCGAAATGTTGTTAGAAGAATTTTTAAAGCCTATGGGTATAACCCAGAAAGAATTATCAAAATCTATCCATGTCCCCTACCAACGAATCAATGAAGTTATTAACCAAAAGCGTGGGATAACACCAAGTACAGCTTTACGACTTGCAAAATATTTTGGAGTTTCGGAAGACTTTTGGTTAAATATTCAACTTAGATGTGATCTCTTCAAAGCAAGAAGAAAAGAGGTTACAGAACTTAAAAAAATTCATCCTTATAAACCAAGTATTCCACATGTAGCCCACCCATAATATGAAGCACAGAATTGTACTGATTTAACCAAGCACACACCGTGCTAACACCAGCCCAACAATTACATTCACGCTGACCCGCAGCCCTGCACCGATTTTTGAGAAAAATTTAATCATGTTGCTTCTGCAAAGTTGGTTGCCAACTGGCTGGCGGGCAGGTGATGTTTGGCGTTATGTGTGATAAATCATCCTTCATCACAGCTTTACATCACACAGTAAAAGATATATAATTATGTGTAACTAAACTGAGGAGGAAATATCATGGCAACAAATTTAGCACTGGATGATACGCTTGTTGAAAAAGCAAAAATCATTGGGAAACATCGTACTAAAAAAGGGGTAGTCACCGAAGCTTTGCATGAATATATCCAGCGTAGAAAACAATCAGAAATCCTTAATATTTTCGACACAGTAGTCTTCGATAAAGACTATGACTACAAACAGCAACGAGCTGTAAAATGAAAATTATTGTAGATACTTGTATATGGTCGCTAGCACTTAGAAGAAATAATGTTGCACAAAATCCGTACATCGACGAACTAAGAAGTTTAATTGAAGAAATCCGTGTTCAATTAATCGGGCCGATTAGGCAAGAACTTCTTAGTGGCATTAAATCAAACAAACAATTTAATACGTTAAAACTGAACCTTGAAGCATTTGATGATGTTGACCTGGAAGTAAAGGATTACGAACTGGCTGCCGAGCATTTTAATGCGGCGAGAAAAAAGGGAATTCAGGGTTCCAATACTGATTTTCTTATCTGTGCAATATCATCACGTCGAAAAATGCCCATTTTAACCACAGATAAAGATTTTACTAATTTTCAATCAGCTTTTCCAGTTAGTCTACATATCCCAAGAGGATAACCGATTAAAATCACATAACAAGGCGCTGCAAGGGACAAGCGGGTAGCGATGTTTTCCGAAGTTCAACCTTGCTTCTCAAGTCTCAGGTAAATCAATGTTGGTTACTGTAAATCCCCGCTTGCCCCTGAGCTAAAATGTTCGGCTATGCTACAATGCCAACTCAATAAAAATAGGAGTACATAGGAAAAATCTGAAAAATGGGGGGCAAATATTCTTGACAACCATCATGTAACTCCCCTGTAAACTGCCAAGTGTCAAGGATAAATGTTTGCCCCCC
>JAFLJO010000013.1 GCA_022712975.1 Desulfocapsa sp. | reverse complement strand
CTCGCTTTTGCTTTTTCTCAGGATTAGTTTTCCACGTCCACGCTAGATTTAACATCAAAAATTAAGTCACATCCCCATTTTCTGCTTTTCCTACAATCGATTATTTGTTCCGCTTCTTGATTTCGCAGATGGTTATAACGGCCTGCATCACCCGCCGGCCACGGAGTTACCGTGAACTTTGAGCGTGGCAAGTAGTCTGATTAACCACCGAAAATCGGACGTGTGAGCCGGTCGGTGTGTATGCTTTTGTTCGGCGTCTTTTTGCCGTTTTTTTCGTGGTGTTCCCCAGATTTTCTTTTTTTTAACAACCACCGTGCACTGAGGCGCAGGAAAGCCTTGGAAAGCTCCCCCCATTACCTTTTGTTCCGGTGAGTACCGGGTTATGTTTTTATATTGTGTTCGCCTTCATATCACCACCTCTCATTCTATTACATAGTCTATGTGCCAGCCTTGCGTTTTCCGGTACTGTTTTACCTCCTTTCCAGTAACAAACGATATGGTCGACTTCAGCATCATCTATTGTAATAATTTTTTGTGAACAAATCTTACATGTAGGGTTGTTTTCATAAAGTTGCTTTTTTAAAGCATAGCTAAATGCACGCGGTTCACTCTCAGGGTATCCTATAACTCCTTTCAATGTTGCTCCCCATACATCAAATTTTTTCCTTAACTTCGTTAAAGAATTTGTACCAGATCCAATTAGGGTATTTAGAAATTCAAAATCATGAGCCATAAGATTAATCATTTCTTCTCGAATTAAATCTGAATATTGAATTACTTGATGTTCCTTATATCCAATAAACCAATACATAATAATTTGATATAAACCATAATTAAATGCCGCCTTAAACCTTCCATTTTTTGAATTTTCATCAATTTCATAAATATTAAATGCTGTCTGTCCAAAAATATGTTTGACTAATCGTACAGATTTTTTGAATTGCAGTTCCAATTCATCAAGTTTTTCATCTTCTGCATTTTGATATTTTCTCATTTCAATATTAAGCATCTGCTTAATGTTTGTATTATAGTGTTCTGGTGTTTTATGATAAAATGCACAGAACATTAAAACCAACTCAACATCGCTATATCTTCTTTGAAAATTTGGCTTGTTAATAATAAATTGAAAATCAGGATACTCTGCCATTCGCTTGAGAAACTCATTGTATACTCCACGATAAAGGCAATTTCTTAACTCTTGTGCTTTTAAAGACATAATATTGGTATTAAGTCTTTCAAACATTTCAAATTTAATATCTTCATGTGAATC
Source organism: Desulfocapsa sp. (assembly GCA_022712975.1). Lineage (GTDB taxonomy): Bacteria > Desulfobacterota > Desulfobulbia > Desulfobulbales > Desulfocapsaceae > Desulfocapsa. The sequence continues at coordinate 3,582 of JAFLJO010000013.1, read as the reverse complement.
CGATGTAATTCTAATCACCGGAAGTGTTGATTTTTTGATTGTCTTCTGATAATTTTTGTTTAAATCTTTATATGACTTTCCTCCCAATTCCTCTCCTAATATTTTCAGATTCCTACTTAATTTAAAAGACTTACCATCAGGGAATTTACCGTCAATAAACGAAAATATTGTTGTAAGTCGTTGTTGCCCGTCAACAACTTCTTCTTCGCCTTCATGAGTTTCTGTCGTGAAGATGAGAGGCAACGGAATGTTTAAGACTATTGATTCTATAAGATTACTTGCTTTTTTCTTGTCCCAAATATATTTTCTCTGAAAATCGGGTGATAAAATCAAGTCACCATCTTTAAAATTTTCATAAAGAGAACTAATGGTAGGATCATATTGATGGTAACGAATCCTTTTTTTATCGGCCGCTTCTTCTAAGATTATTTTCTGATCATCTTCAATATAGCTGTTCATTTTTATGAATTATAATAGTTGAGTTAATATTTTATTAACTGGTTATTTGTTGGTATATTTGAAACATAATGGTCTGTACCACTTGAAACAAGAGAAACTACCGACCAACGTGATTAACAGTGGTGAGTTTAGATAACCGATGAAGGTCATTTGAAAAACCGCTCTGCTCGTTTTCCTTATGTTGCATACTTTTGTTCGGCATCTTTTTGCAGTTTCATTTTTCATTGTGACTTATCCACGATTTATTGCACAACCGTATTTTCTTCTTCTCGGGATCAGATTAGTTCAGACTTCTTGTATAATCTAAGTAATTCGTCAACGCATTCTTCAAGTTTTTTAACCGTGAAATCAGTCACATCTATATAAAGCATATCTGCTTCATTGGTATCATCGATTGAGTGACGAAACGGCATAGACTTGACTTCGCTACCAGCAAATTTTTTAAAGATGGTTGATGCCATGCCTGTTTCTGGTTTATAACGTTCAGCAGCTTTATGGGTTATTGTTAGATCAATAATTAACCTCCCATCATTCCAATGATGAATCCAAACAGCTGCACCTGATCTTTTATTTTTTATTGGAATAATTTTTGCGTATCCGTTTTCATTGCCACTGAAGCCTTTAACCCTTCCTTTGTTATTTAGATCTCCGACTTTTCCAGCAATAATTTCTAATTTCTCTTTGGCTGATAAATGCATAAGCATCTCCTAAGATTTTCTTGCCATAGATTTGTAAGTTTCCCCACAAAGGAGCTTACAACCTAGTACCTTTTAACGTTGCCATGGCTATTTATCTGCCATTGCAAACCACATTCATTACACATATATACAGTTTTTCTACCAATTTTTCCTATGTTCCATGTATCTACCCAAGTAGTACTGAGATCGCTAGATTCACATCGAGAACATTTACTTGCATTTTCCATGCAACGTTTTCTAACTAGTTGATGCTTCTTCTTGATTTCTTCTATTCCTTCAGGAGTGTTTTCATACCGCACTCTATAAATAGCAAAAATAACAGCAGCAATTAATCCTATAACACCTATAGCCTCACTTCCCGTCATTGCTGCTATTATTGCGTATAAAAATAAGCTACTGATAAAAAGTAGCATTAGTAAAAGACAACCAGTCATTGGAGTACCCTACCTGAGTGAAGGAAGCAACAATCCTTAATGATAGTTATTAGCTGAATATTTTAAAATCATTAGGGTGCTCTTTTCTTTTCCAGCCTGCATCACGGGTTAATATATAGTTATTTGCATTTTCACGTATAACTGCTCCGACGGTATAGATACCAAACTTAGGGAAATCCATATGACCTTTCCCCCCATTTCCAGTAAAGCATTCATGGCTTGGAACTACTAACTTATAGCCATTTTTTGATAACCATATCCCAAATGTTTTGGTTTTCCATTCGTCATAGGGATCAAAATGATAGTATCTGCGTATAATCAATTGCTGGTTTGGTTTGATAATTTTTGGATATGGATTGTTTATAAATATGAAGCTATAATTTCCTTTTCTATAAAAACCCACATTAACATTCTCGAAAAAATTTCCATGTTTTACCGTCTTGTTAAGGAGAAGCAAATGTCTATTACCTTCTGCCTTCCACGCCTCTTCTTCAGCTTCAATTTTTTCATTTACCCATAATCTACAAATTCCGAGACCCATGATTTCCCTCTTATTATTATAGAAAAAGAAAATAAACGATTGAAGGTAATATACTAATTTCTATTTTTGACAATATCTCTTTCAACATCTTGAATTAATATCTTTATTTCTTTCCTGTTCCAGTCTATTGGCCCATGTTTGTCACATTTTGGCAATGCCCCATCATCATCAAAATAAGGTAAGCTATTATATATTTTTTTTGCGTTGAAATAGCAATATGGGCAGAAGAAATCAGTCGAATTCTTGCTGTAACCATCACTTATTGTGCCTGTTTGAATATCTACAACTTCATCAGTTTCATTCCAAATACCAAAAGATGGATCAGTAATATTGTATTTTGACATTTCCCGATTGATACTTCATTTGATTTGATGATTCTGACGCCATTTTTCAAGCCGAACTTACTTATCTCTTTTTGCCTTGTATTATAAGCTTTGCCATATATTCAATTATCATGAGATCTTCCCATGATGTCACATCGACTCTTTTCTCTTTGGATAAGTGACCGACAATACATAGACCATCTTTTAGATCTTCTACTTTTTCTGCATTGAATATTTCCATAAAAACTTCATTAAACGATTTGATTTTCTGTTCATTTGTAAGGTTTTCTTCTGCTTTTTTAGAAACATGGTAACCAATGTAATACTTTTTTTGGTATGCATAGAAACAATAAGCATAGCCTGTTTTGAAATTAAAGAAAAGACACTGACCTGATGCTCCACTTCCTCCGACAACAGCTTTAACAGGCTCAGAGTTAGGCTTGACAAACAAGTTTGGATATTTTTCTATTGCTCCATCAACTATCCCTGCAATTCTTTCATCAACCATCATAGATCAATCCTATTTATTGATATTAATAAGTAGTCATTTTTTCAGCCGAACACCCCGCTTCACTGGTTCATCCAGTGCAAGCGGTTGTTGGTAATAATTGGATCGAATGACTGTTATCTTTTCAACTCCCAGCCTTGTTTTTCCGCTGGTGGTAGCTCTTTCCTGCCAGACACCACCAAAAACAAAACTGACTACCTTGAAGCGGATGACCGTCGCATAATCTCTATCCGAGTTAAAGGCGATATCCTTTTTCTATCGAAGCCGATGTCCGACACGCTACCACCTGTTTAGATCGAAATCGTTGTCCTTTTTCTTTTTCGAAGTCAATCATAGCAGCCTTGCTTCAATCTGGGGCAGAGGCCGTTGTCCTTTTTCTTCTCAATGGCAACAACCGTCACATTGCCATCAATCCGAATTGAAGCTGATGGCTTTTCCACAGTCGAAGCCAATTTCCAATATTCCGCCCTCTGTCCGAGCAGAAGCCACGGATCTCCTTTAAAAATCTCTATCCCTTTGCTCATCCTCTGATGTGGCAAATCTACGGACTAACGTCCTGCATCACCCGCCGGCCATGGAGTTACCGTGAACTTTGAGCGAGGTAAATAGTTTGATTACC
>JAFLJO010000107.1 GCA_022712975.1 Desulfocapsa sp. | reverse complement strand
TTAGCCATTCGGACTTTTTTCTTGCGTCAATATAATCAGCATAACTCGACCAACGGTAATCTTCGGGGCGAGTGATTATCCCAGCTCTGACCGGATTAAGGTGGATGTAGCGGGAAAGCTCTCTGAGATATGCATCCGCTTCAATCAGTATGGCATTAAACCGACCCTAAAAAAGATGGCCAGACCTTTTGTGCTTTGTGTTGAAGTAGTTGGTATAGGCACCATTCACATGCTGCATGATCTGCGACAAATTGCCTAAAGGTGTTTCCAGCAGTAGATGATAGTGATTGTGCATCAAGCAATAGGTATGAATAACTGCACCATATCGTATTACCGATGATTCAAGACACGAAAGGAATTTCACCCTATCCCGCTGGTTTTTAAAAATATTATTACGTTCATTTCCTCTGGATGTTACATAATAGTATGCACAGGGATATTCAATTCGTAACGACCTGCCCATATCTGCTCTCCTTGATCGCTATGCTTTATTCAACGCCAATGGTATCGGAAAAAATCATTCTGTCAAATGTGTAGGTTTGACACCTTAGCTCGTAGGACACCTTAGCTCTTTCCCCTCGACGGCCTACGAAACAACTCCATTAACTTAAAAGGGATCTTAAATAGAACGAATACCAAATTGGTGTAAACTCCATTTCTCCTACATGCTTGAACAATTTCTTTATTCAACAGAAGGCTGCTTTTCATACCGGCTGTACTCACCCCTCCCATACGCATTCTGACAAGAACTTTATTCATTCTTGAAAAACGCAATTTATGCACCAGCAGCAAACGAACAAACATTTCATAGTCGGAGGATATTTTAAAATCCAGAGAATATAAACCGACCTGATCGTAAGCACATTTCTTAATAAACGTTGCAGGGTGTGGAGGCATCCAACCAAATCTAAGCTTCCAAGGTTTAAAGTTGGCGGATCGATAATAACGGACAATTTTTCCTAAATTATCAGGTGCAACAAAAACCACATCACCAAAAACAATATCAGAATCAGGAAAAGAATCAAACTGACAAACGACATCCTTAATTACACCATTGTTTTGATAAAAATCATCCGAGTTCAATATTCCAATGACATCCCCGGTCGCTAGCTTGATCCCTTTATTCATTGCATCGTAAATTCCTTTGTCCGATTCACTGACAACAATAGAAATGCGATCTTTATATTCATCAACAATCACCATGGTTCGATCCGACGAGGCACCATCGACGATTATATATTCAATATCAGCATAACTCTGAGATAGTACTGATTCGATGGTGTCTCGAATGGTAGACTCACTATTGTAACAAACAGTTATTATGGAAATTTTCACAGATTATCGACCTCAAAAAAAGGAGACTGCTTGGAGAATATAAGAATCAGGAACGAAAATCACTCTGATGCAAAAGGAACCACTGATAGGCGTCCCGCAACCCTTCATCCAATGGTATCAAGGCTTGCCAACCCAACTTTTTTAAACGTGATACATTCATCAGCTTGCGCGGTGTCCCATCAGGTTTGGATGTATCAAAAACAAGCTCACCATTAAAACCGGTCACCCCTGCTATAGTCTCTGCCACTTCACGAATACTGCAGTCCATACCGGTACCGACATTAATATGCGATAGCATCGGTTGCGTGTGATCCCGGTAAATTTCTTTTTGAAGATTCATCACATGAACACTTGCAGCAGCCATATCATCGACATGCAAAAATTCCCGCATCGGGGTACCACTACCCCAAATAATCACTTCTTTTTCACCACTCTTAACAGCTTCATGAAAACGGTGTATCAGCGCTGGAACAACATGACTATTTTCTGGATGATAATTATCACCTGGCCCATATAGATTGGTAGGCATGACGCTACGGTAATCACGTCCGTATTGCCGATTATAACTTTCGCAGAGCTTGATTCCGGCGATCTTGGCGATGGCGTAAGGTTCGTTGGTCGGTTCTAGAATACCTGTCAGCAGAGCCTCTTCATGCATAGGTTGTTGAGCATGCTTAGGATAAATACAGGACGAACCCAGAAACAGTAACTTTTGTACATCCGCCATATGCGCCGCATGAATTACATTCGCCTCAATCATCAGGTTTTCATAGATGAATTGCGCTGGGTAGGTATCGTTGGCATGAATACCGCCTACCTTTGCAGCAGCTATATACACCTGATCGATCTCCTCCTGTTGAAAAAAATCTATCACCGCCTGCTGATTAATGAGATCCAGTTCCGCGCGTGTACGGGTGATCAGCTTCACATCAGTTCGTGATTGCAACTGACGTACAAGAGCAGAACCCACCATCCCTTGATAACCAGCAATAAAAACTTTTATAGACATTTCAATATTCCCTTACCGCAAAGGCGCAAAGGAAAGTCAAAAAAAAGTTATCCTTGGCGTACTTCGCACCTTTGCGGTGAAAAAGATTGTTAATTTTATAAATTATTGACAATTCGTTGTATTCCATCACGCATCAACGGCACATTGAAGTTGAGTAAAAGCCCAAGTTTCAGATTTGACAGTTTTAAATATGTTAACAGCTGGGCTTCATGGATCGGTTCAAGTTTCCTGACGGATTTCAGTTCGAGAATCACTACAGCTTCTACGATAATATCCAACCGATATCCACATTCCAAACGAGATCCTTTGTAACAAACAGGCAGGTCTTTCTGCCGTTCAAAAGACAAGCCTCTGAGTTTCAGTTCATGGCAGAGGCATTTTTCATAAGCTGATTCAAGAAGGCCTGGACCTAAATGCCGATGAACTTCAATCGCTGCTCCGATAACCTGATTGGATATGGTATTTTCCAAAAAAACTCCAGTAAAAACAGTGCTCACCGCCCGTTCGTCAGGCTCACTCAAGACGCAGAGTACGCTAAGAATATCGAGCCGTTAAGGTCTTGGTTTTAAACAAAAAAGAAACTTGCCTGAGCCTTACTTTGCGTTCTTTGCGCCTTTGCGGTGAAACAGTCTAGCCCTCAATAGCTACCGGCACGTCATAACCATGTTTTTTCAAAAGAGCATGACGCTTCGCTACCTTCAAATCCTCTGTAACCATCTCAGCACACATCTGTTGCACCGTGATCTCTGTCGACCATCCAAGTTTTTCTTTAGCCTTACTGGGGTCTCCCAACAAAGTTTCGACTTCTGCCGGGCGAAAATAGCGAGGATCTACCCGAACAACAATATCGCCCTGTTTAATTTCTGGAGCCTTATCCCCGGAAATAGTTTCAACGATTCCCTGCTCTTCCAGAGCATTACCGACAAATTTCAGAGTAATGCCTAATTCCGCAGCAGACCAGCGGATAAAATCACGCACGGAATACTGTACACCTGTAGCTATAACAAAATCTTCGGGTTGTTTCTGCTGTAACATCAGCCATTGCATACGCACGTAATCTTTAGCATGGCCCCAATCTCGTAAAGCATCCATATTACCTAAATACAAACATGTTTCCAGCCCCTGAGCGATATTAGCCAACCCACGGGTGATCTTGCGAGTGACGAAAGTTTCACCTCGACGTGGTGACTCATGATTAAACAGAATACCGTTACAGGCATACATGCCGTACGCTTCCCGGTAATTGACCGTAGTCCAGTAAGCATAAAGTTTTGCTACCGCATAGGGGGAACGGGGATAGAAAGGCGTGGTTTCTTTTTGAGGAGTTTCCTGCACCAGACCATACAACTCGGAAGTAGACGCTTGGTAAAAACGGGTTTTCTTCTCCAAACCCAGCAAGCGTATCGCTTCCAGTAGGCGCAATGTGCCTATGGCAACCACATCGGCAGTGTATTCTGGCGACTCAAAGCTGACCGCTACGTGGGATTGTGCCCCAAGATTATATACTTCATCCGGTTGCACTTCTTGCAAAATGCGGGTCAGATTGGAAGAGTCTGTCAGATCACCGTAATGCAGGGCAAAGTTCTGATTTTCGACATGCGGATCTTGGTAAATATGATCAACACGCTGGGTATTAAATGAAGAAGCACGGCGCTTGATACCGTGAACTTGGTAACCTTTTTCGAGAAGGAATTCAGCAAGATAAGAGCCATCTTGGCCAGTAATACCAGTAATTAGGGCTTTTTTCATATTTTCACTTCTACCTTTCATTAATTATCATTTTTATATTTCAGGAGGTTCATTGCCTACAACTCGGTCAAAAACTGCCAATTGATAGCCAGGATTGTAGTAGGCATCAATGATCTCGAAAACTGCGAAAACGGGGCAGAACCAAGACAACTGGCTGATTATTACACGTTTACTTTCCAAAAGTACGTGTTTACAGGGCTTAAAATGCTCTTTTTATCATCAAAAACACTGTTGTAATAAATTTCAGATTCTTTCAAAACAGTGGTTCCATTGGCTGAAACGATAGACCGATTCTGTGAGCGACTTCCAAGTTGCTGCTGAATGTCTGCTGCAAATGATTTCCTACCAACAGCAATCGATTCACTCCAGTCCCGGTTTCCGCTTAAGGCTTTACTTGTAAGTTCAGTGGCTATCCAGTGTTTGTGTTCTTTCTGGAAAACCGTGCCATCCTTTATGGAAAAGTAATCCAACAACACTCCTCTGTTAATGATGGTATAGCGTTTTGGTGGATTTTGAATCTCATTGTAGCCACAACTTCTGTATTTAGATGGATGGGATACAACCCATGCCCTGACCATGTTGAGGTCAATATAGGTCATGCATTTTGCGAGATGATTGTCTGTATCTACGGCAGTAGCATGATATCGGTCTTCCCAAAATGAGCCTCTCCTGTTCTTGCGAGTATTGAACTCCTGAGCTGTTCTTCCTGCGATCAATTGAAGGCTTTGGGAAATGGTTTTTTCCTCTGTATCAACAACAAGCAAGTGGATATGGTTTGATGTAACCATATAATTTAAAATGCAAAGTCCATAGCGTTTTTTTGCTTCGAATAACCAGTAAAGCCACCGTTTCCTGTCTCTCTCGAATTTTAGTAAAAATTCCTGCTTGTGACACCGATGTGTGATGTGCCAAACACAACCGGGGATGTAATGTCTCTTTGCTCGTGGCATAATAAGAACAATTCCCAAAAACCTTTGATTTACGATACGTTGAAATATTTTTTTAAAAGGCTATTTTGACATCAAAAAGGGCTGTTTAAGGGACAAAACAGCTTGTTTTAGACAATTAAATTCTATGCTTTCACAGTGTTATCCTTGTCCGACCCTGTTTTATTCGCTGTTTTATTCACAATAATCAAAAGATGAGAAAGCACAACTAAAAGAGCGGCTATCCCTCGTAATGACTGTATATTGTATAACTTATGCACTCACAACCTTCCTTTTCCTAGGAATAAAAAAACATAAAATAAAAGTGATACTGAGTAATGAGGGATAAACTCCAGTACCTGTAATTGCAACAATTGGCGAGAATAAAATTAAAAGAAAATAAAGTACAGCTATGTACATATCAAAAAACCGTTTTCGTTTTAAAAAACTTACCCAGAAACAAGATCCAAAAAATGAAACTATAAACACTGCTAAAATCCCACCCCAGTACCCAAAATCCAGTAAAAAAGCACCTGCCAACGTAAAATATACCCCAGGATTAACAATTTCGGATAAAATTTGATTAATAGTGAAAAAGTCAAAGCCCATTTTATTTAAAAATAAGACCTGTACATAAAATTGATAAGTTAATAAATATGGTGCATTTGAAGGATAATCTGCACTCAATAAAACATCAAACTGATATAAAGCATGGCCAGCATAATACTGGAACAAAGATAATACATAATACAATGAAATGAATTCTGGGTAATCTGTTAAAAAATTCTCATGACTAACAGGTAAAGACACACCATCGAAATTATACGACAGAATGGTTAAAAGAACACCTAAATCGTCTCCGCTATCAACAGCCCTATCTATGAACATTCTCGAAAAGACATAACCTATAAAAATGACAAAAATTATTTTCAATATCTTAGAAAGAAAGGGTTTCTTAGGTTTTGATTTGTGAAAAACTTTGTAATTTTTAGCTTTTGGCTCCAATGTGTATTTTCGTAATAAATACATTATGAAGACAACTACCAAACCAATTGTTGCACTCCATCTTCCACCAGATAAAAAAGAAGTAAGCATCCCCGCCACAAAAATTAAATTCATCTGAATTTTCTTTACATGTGAAAGGTAATGTACAAAATACTCTTTATAAATATACGTGATAATCGTGAACCCTGAAAGCATCATGCCTAAAATACCAGACAACATTTCCCCTTTAATATCACTAGGATCTCGACCACGCGTTAATCTTAAATCAGTAATATCACCTAAAGAAACCCCCAAGCCTCCTATCTGTGTTAAAAATTTAAAGACCAAAAGGAATATTGCTATCACAGACACGAAAATTAACAAGTTAGCCTTATCATTAATACTTCTACATGAATATACGGGTATAGCACAAACTTTTCTAGTTGCAACAAGTATTGGTGCTAGAGAAGACCCTAATAGAAATGACAGAAAAAACAAGAATAGGTATAAGCTAGATTCAAAGGTTATTGTATCGAAACTCAATAAAGAAAATTCTCGAATGAATAAAATTAATAACCATGCGACACATAAAACAAATGCCGGAGCAAAATAAAGCAATTTTTTTTTACTCAATGGGAATACACCCCCTTCAAAAGGTATTGTTAAGCAAGTATAACTAACTCGCCATTCCATTTAGCCATGAGTAGCTTAAACGAATATTCGAGCATTTTTTCGCACTTACTGTAGCACTTTGAATTTCTGCGCATTCGTGCTAAGAAGTGACGGAATAAACTGTTGTACCCCTCAACTGTGAATGTTTCGGCCTTCGATTGTGTATGTTTTTCAACTGGGATAAATGCCTCATATGGCGGTAATGATCGGTCATAATATCGTCTATATTCTTGTTTTCTAAAGATTACCACAACTTCTTTCCTGTCTTTGTATCTCGCTTGCCAGTAACGCAACTGATGAATTTTCTCCCAGCTCGATCAACAGCAATTCAGATCCAGTAATAATTTTTTTTTGCCCGACATAACTATGCATCTCGTCAATCTCGACGACTTTAATTTCTGTATCACTCTTAATCTCATCTAACTTTTCTCCGAACTCTCTTATCCAATTATATACAGCGACATGACTGACTTTTAAGAATCTTCCGATTGGCCGAAAGCCTAA
>JAFLJO010000076.1 GCA_022712975.1 Desulfocapsa sp. | reverse complement strand
GGTATGCAAGCTGAAATAGAAAGTTATGATGAACGAGTATTAGGAAGTGGGGCATTTGTAGAAGCACTCCAACAGGATTTAAACTTTAATGCAATATTACCGAAAAGAGTTACCTTGCCTGAAATTCAGAGAATTGGTTGTAAGTTATTCAAAGTTGAGCCGGATGAAATTTTAAGGCTAATCAGAATGGGTGATGCTTCGGAAGTCAGAGCGCTCTTGTGCTATATTGGTGTCAGAATTAGCGGACTAAAGGGAACCGAGGTCGGGCGGTTTATCACCATGGGGGCATCTGGAGTGAGCAGGGCAGTAACACGAGGCGAACATATACTGTTAAACAGTCAAGCGTTGAGTGAAAAACTGAAGCACCTGCTAAGTCAATAAATCAACAACGTCCCCTTTCTCGTGTGGCTTGTTTGATGTTGGAACCCGGTACAAGAGTGAGCCATGCTGCTGTGGTTCTGGATTCAAAGGGTTGGTTGTCTGCTTGTCTGGATAGGTGAAGGTGAAGTGAGATTTTCCGTTGTGAAAAGACCTGTTTTGCTTTGTTCCATTGCCCCTTTGGCAATAGCTTTATTCATTTCTGCGATGCTTTTTGTTTTACCCTTATAGCGAAGGCAGCCAGCAACCTGGTCAATGGGTGTCTGCTCAAAACTGACTGGGTCAGATTTAACCAGAATACCATCAGGTGTGTCAATAAATTGCAGCTTTTGTCCTGCTTGCCAATTATGGGCTGTTCGCAGGGGGGGGACAATACTCTGTCTTTTTGTTGGAAATTTTGATTGTAGCATTTTGTGCCCTGAGTGTTTAATGGTAATCCTCTTCTCGTTGATGTCGTATGGCTAAGATGGTGACAGTTTTTTTATCCTCGATCTCAAAGAGTGCAACATATCCACTGTTACCAAAAGGGATGAGCATCTCTCGGAGAAAAGGATTACCAGAGGAGACCTTTCGACAGGAAAATGGAAAGTCTTCTAGAAATAGTGTCGCTTTACCTATGGCAATCCTTGCGTGTCGTGCCGTTAGGATATCCCGTTCAAGAAGAAAGCCGTAAAGACGTTCGATATCCTCTTTGGCCTCTATGGTATAGCGAACTTGGTAACTCAACTTTTTTCTGCATTGGCCAGCATGGAGTCAAGATAGCCCAGCACATCATTGGTACTGTAGTATTCTCCATTTTGCTTTGCCTTGTCCCGGGATACCAAGCCGCGGGCAATGAATTCATTCTGGATTTTTCTTCGGTTGACCTGATCCCGCAGGGCCTGTTCCATAAAGCTCGATAGTGTTTCATCGCTATTCAGCGAACATTCTACCGCTTGCCGCAATTGCGGTTCAACTCTCAGTGATGGTATGGTTGCAGACTTCATTCAGCATTTCCTCCTTTTTCCATGTGTTGCATTTGTAGTACATGCTAGTGGGTGAGTAAACATCGTGCAAGGAAAATAAATAACTGTCTAACTGCAAGAAAGGTGCAGAAAGGTGGGGTCAGGCTTGACAAATGGGCATTAAAAAGGTGGTCTATCCATATGGTTCGTAAACCTCATATTCATTTTCCCAGTGCTCTTTATTTCGCCTTGAGGAAATAAAGAGGCTTCTCAAAACACCCATTTGTCAAGCCTGACCCTCCCATATGTGTGGTGTATCTATCTTTCTGATTAAACAACGTAATGTCTTTGTAGCCAGCCTTTATTATGGCAGAATGTTTAGCATTGGCAGGAATGAAGTATGTATTCCCTAAGTGTAAGATCAGAACTCCTTACTTGCGGGAAAGTAAAATGATCCTTTTTCCTTCCGTTATCCCGTTTTCGCACCTAATACTTTTAGCATGCTCCGCTAAATAGCCAACTTCACACCTGAGTGTTCGGTATTCTTTTTCTGAAATAACAATTTGGGGAGAGAGCGAACTAGTAGTAAGGAGCAATAATGGGGCAAATCTGACTTTGACCTTACTTTAACTAGCAACCATTACCACTCAGAGCACTGCATCAAAACAGTTAGGAAGATGATTAATATCTGTGTTCCCATCTGATTGTAAAAGGATAGATATAACATCGAATCGTATTGGTTGATCGTGAAGATTGTTTCTTGTGATATAATCCAGTGCTACCCGGCTTATTTGTGCCTGTTTTTTGAGAGTGACTGACTCATAGGGCTGACCAAAACGAAGACTTTTTCTGGTTTTAACTTCAATAAAGACCAACCATTGCCCATCTTGAGCTATAATGTCAACCTCTCCGATTTTTTGCCTGTAGTTTCGGACACGAACCTTTATGCCTTTCTTTTTAAGATAGTCGACTGCAAGGTCTTCACCCTGTACACCAAGTTTTATTCTGGATTTAGACAAATTCTTTTACTCCTCTAAAGCTCAGGCGGTGATGGGGGCAGATACCGTGAATTTCCACAGCATGACGATGTTCTTTTGTGGGGTAACCCTGGTTTTGTTTGAAATTGTATTGCGGATATTTATCATGTAGTTTTGCCATAATCCTGTCACGAGTCACTTTTGCAATTATGGAAGCAGCCGCAATGGATGCAGAACGTCCTTCTCCTTTTATTAAAGGTTGTTGGGGAATTCTCATACGAACCGGGAACTTACCATCTACAAGGAGAAAATCGGGTGCAAAATAGTTTTTCTTAAGTGTATTTACCCCGCGTTTCATAGCAAGAAGTGATGCTTGCAGGATATTAATCGTATCGATAATTGTATGTGATACGATGCCAATACCAATTTGCGCAGGAATCTCATGGAGAAGATCAAAGAGTAGCTGACGTTTTTTAGGGGACAGTTTTTTGGAGTCTAGGAAAAGGGAGTGGTGGCAGTTCTCGGGAAGCACAACAGCAGCGGCAACGACAGGCCCTGCAAGGGGACCTCTGCCAACCTCATCGAGACCTGCAACAACAGAGTATCCCTGTTGCCGCAGGTTACGTTCGAGAAAAAAATTATCCTCTTGTGGAGGATCAAACAGCGATGAAATGTTTTCCGTATGCTGTTTTTGTAATTTTTTTTGTCCGTTCTTAACGGACAAGACCGCGCTCGCGGATACGTGCTGCTTTACCTCGACGATCACGAAGATAGAAGAGACGAGAACGACGAACACGCCCACGGCTGACAACCTCAATCTTCTCAATACGTGGATTATGAAGTGCAAATGTTTTCTCGACCCCAATACCGTGGGATATTTTGCGAACGGTATAAGAAGCACCCATATTTGCTTTTTTACGCTTAAGAACCACGCCCTGGAAAATCTGGACACGTTCTTTAGCTCCCTCAATGATGCGGATGTACACTTTTACGGTGTCACCTGGACGAAAATCAGGATGATCCATCCGCATTTGTTCCATTTCAATTCTGTCAATTACTGTACTCATAATAGTTTCCGTTGTTTATCGTTATGCCACTTCAGGCGGCGTCATATTCTTTTTTTTATTCTTAATTTGTAACTAATTCAGCATGGCACTATATTACCCTAACTTCTGAGCTGTAACTGTTCAGCAGGTAAGCGCAGACTCCGCGCCTCATATTCGTTTGTTTTAGCCTGTGCAGCATATGCAGTTATATGTAAGCAGGCTAAAATGGACGAAGATGGGGTGCTTCTGAACAGTTACCTTAATTTTGCAAACTTTTCATGCGCTAAGTAGTCGATCAAGGATAATCGAAACTGCCGAACGTACAGAAAGATGATTATATCCAGTATTTGCTCCAACAGGTGGAAGACAGTAATTTGTCATTTCCATAACCTGTGGTGCCAATCCGTGTGCGGTACCAAAGATCAGGAGAATCGCCTCCTTAGCATTAATTTTAGCACGAACATCACCGTAGCTTAAAGTCTTTTCCTGCACCTTGGCACTGGTACCGATAAGTTGTGGTGCCTGGTTGCGTTTTTTTGTAATCAACTTGATAACAGTGTCTAAGCTGTCCGCAAGCCGTACAAGCTCAAGTGCTTCTTTCCGAGCAGGATTTCGACTGGCTCCATGCCCTGTTATCCAATGATTTAGAATCTCTGTGACCAGCGTTTGCTGATCTTCATAGGGCGTTACAATATAATAGTTGTCAACACCGTATGTTCTGCCAGCCCGTGCAATATCATGGATATCAAGGTTGGTTACAGCAGAACCAATGATCTCTCCAGTTGTATTGACGACAGGGTGGTGAACAAGAACAATATCTAACCCGCTTATGCTTGTATTCATTGTCCTGTGTGTAGCTTGTTTATTTTTATCTGGTCAAACAACTGATGTTTCTTCAGCAGTTTAACCTCAGCTTTACTAAAAGAACCATATTCCTCGGCAATAAGATCTGGTCGATGTGCAAGAGTCCTTCTAACGGATTCCAGAAAACGATATTGCTCTATTCTGGCATGGTCTCCTGAAAGAAGAATTTGAGGAATTTCAACGCCCTCAAAAGTTCTTGGCCGGGTATATTGGGGATGTTTCAGTAATTTCCTGCTGAATGTGTCTTTCTCAGCAGAATCTGAACAACCTAAAACACCTGGCAATACTCTGGTCACTGAATCAACAATGACCATGGCAGCAAGTTCTCCGCCAGTAAGAATGTAGTCACCTATGGATATCTCTTCATCTACGCAGGCATCTATCAACCGTTTGTCAACGCCTTCATATCTGCCGCATATAAGAATGAGATGTTCCTTACTGCTTAATTCCTGTACAACTTTTTGATTGTACTGTCTGCCCTGCGGGCTGAGCAGCACAACATGTCCCGAACCATTTTTTACTTTGACAGATTCAATAGCAGCTTTGAGCGGCTCGGGTTTCATAACCATCCCTTCACCTCCTCCAAATGGCCGATCATCGGTCATGGAGTGCTTGTCTGTCGCAAAATCACGGATATTGGTACACCCTATCTGAATCTGACCCGATTCCTTTGCCCGTCGAATAATGGCTTCATTCAAAGGCGAATCAAGAAGATCGGGAAAAATAGTTAGTATGTCAAATATCACGGGTGTTAGCCCTTCGCACTGTCGCCGGAGTTTATCTCAAGAAGTCCGGGGGGCGGTGCGATGGTCAACCATGTTTTATCCCTTTTTGTAATAATGCCGGGGATAAGAGGTATCATCACTTCATTTTTCCCATTTTGTATAACAAGAAGATCCTGCATCCCGTTGTTGAAGAAGGATTTAACAGTGCCCACAATATCCCCAGCTTCGGTTTTAACCTGAAGCCCTTCAAGTTCGTGAAGATAGAACGTATCATTTTCAAGCTTGGGAAGTGCATTTTTTTGTATCAGCACACCAAAACCGCACAGTTTCTCGGCATCATTTCTGTCATTAACACCTTTTAACTGTACGATTACTTCTTTGTTCCCAGGGCGTGATCGTACAACCTCAAAAAGAGGCGAGAGTTCACCCTGCCTGGAAACGAGAAACAATTTTCTGTGCTGCGTAACACTTAGTGCTTGACCAGAAAAGGCATACAGCTTCAACTCACCTTTAATGCCGTGAGCCTTGCTTACTACTGCTATTAAAACGAACTTTTCTGTGTCAAAAAGAAAGGTGTCTGCCATTTTTCCAGGAGTTACTCCAAGATATTAAGGCGGGACATTTTATCTTCCTTACCAGCAGCAGCAGAAAGCAGGGAGCGCATGGCTCTTGCTGTTCGACCCTGTTTACCGATTACCTTGCCAAGATCATCTTTGGCAACAGCCAGATCAACCAGAATGGTGTCATCTTCTTCAGTGACAGTTACCTGCACATCATCGGGATTATCCACCAATGATTTGGCGATAAAAGTGATCAGTTCCTGCATAATTATATTACTCTGCTGCTGGAGCTTTCTTAAGAATGCTCTTTACTGTTGTTGTGGGCAGTGCCCCTCTTCCAAGCCAGTCTTCGAGTTTGCTGTTATCAACTTTTACTACAACTGGATCTTTTAAAGGATCGTAGGTTCCGATCACATCAAGAAATTTTCCGTCACGTGCACGTTCTGCATCAGCAACAACGATACGGTAAAATGGTTTTTTCTTTTTGCCAAGTCTTGTTAAACGAATTCTAACTGCCATTCCAAATATATCCTCAGGTTTTGTTGGAGTACTTATTGTCTCCATAAATCAGGCTTTATGCCAGCGTATTCAGCAGTAATTGCTGAAAATATCTTCTATAAAAAAAAACAAACAAATAAATAAATAAATATTATCTTCGCATGCCTTTCGGCATTTTTCTTCGCTTCTTACCAGGTACAAGCCCTGGCTTTCCGCGCATCTTTTTCATCATCTTCAGCATGGCTGAATAACTTTTAATCACCCGGTTCACTTCTGTAACGGTGGTACCGGAACCGGCTGCAATACGCTTTCTGCGGCTTGCATTGATAATTATATACTTTTTACGTTCCTTTTTGGTCATGGAGCGGATAATGGCCTCTGTTTTGGCCAGTTCCTTTTCGTCCGGTTTAGGAGCGTCTTTTAATTGTTTCAGTTTGTTGATTCCAGGAATCATCCCCATAATCTGATCGAGTGAACCCATTTTTTTGATCTGTTGGATCTGACCAAGAAAATCTTCAAGGGTAAAGGTAGACTGCCGCAGTTTTTTGGCGAGTTCTTCAGCCTCCTTTTTATCAACTACTGCCTCAGCTTTCTCAATAAGTGTGAGTACATCACCCATACCAAGAATTCTGGAAGCAACACGATCCGGATGAAAGACTTCCAGTGCATCAAGTGCTTCACCAATACCAATAAATTTGATTGGCTTGCCGGTAACACTTTTAATGGAAAGGGCGGCACCGCCTCGGGCATCACCTTCCATTTTTGTCAGCACAACGCCACTGATTTCAAGATCCTGATTAAATTTATCCGCAACCGTAACAGCATCCTGCCCAGTCATGGAATCTGCAACAAAAAGAATTTCGGAAAGCTGGATGGCACTTTGGATTTCTTTCAGCTCACCCATGAGCCTTTCATCAACGTGCAGTCTGCCTGCCGTATCAAAGATCAGAGTGTCATAATCGTTTGCAGCTGCAGCAAGCATGGCCTGCCGGCATATTTCAACCGGTTTCATATCTGTGGTTGAAGGATGAACAGGGATATCAAGGCTTTTACCTAATATCTGAAGCTGCTCAATGGCAGCGGGGCGGTAAATATCGGCAGGAACGAGGTAAGGTTTTCTTCCTTTTTCCTTTAACATCCTGGCAAGCTTTCCGGATGTGGTTGTTTTACCAGATCCTTGTAAACCTGCCATCATGATGGTTACAGGTTGTTTTCCGTCAAGACGAATCTGCTCAGTTGTACCACCGAGGAGTTCCACCAGTTCATCGTGCACTATCTTAATAACCTGTTGCCCTGGAGAAAGACTTTTTGTTACTTCCAGGCCAACAGCTTTTTCACTTACCCTGGCAATAAAACTTTTAACAACCTGAAAGTTAACATCTGCCTCAAGAAGTGCCATACGTACTTCACGCATGGATTCTTTGATATTTTCTTCAGTAAGTTTACCGGTACCACGAAGTTTTTTGAAGACTTCTTCAAGCCGGTCTGTCAGATTGTTAAACATATTAAATTTTTTGCCTTATTAGTATCGCAACAAGCTGTAATTATCTTGATAAATAGTTTTTTGCAGCTATATGGGGGAGTAATATTTTTCCCATCGTGTGTTTACACATCAAAATACAGTCGAAAAACAAAGAAAAATACTTAATAAACAATCTTCTGTCAAGCTGCGAACGATTTTGAACCAAAAAAAATGCTTTTTTTTGATGTTAGTATGTGAAAAACAGTATTTGAAAAGATTTTCAGGATGTGAAGTTGTGGGAGCGATATCCAAAAAGATCGGTTAGTTTTTCTGTTTTTTGCGAGTAAGAAGGTAAGGTTACCTGGAAGTATGCTTTTCCAAGTGCCTCCTTTGCCTCCTTTACCTCCTTTACCTAGTCCTATTAAGATTGTAACTGCCATATTAATAATGGTCGTCTAAGTGTAAATATTCGGCATGACGTCATCTTCGTGCGATCGGGATGGCTCACAGGTAACTAGTTTTTTCAAGTATAGGTGACGAAAAAATTGCGGCGTAGGTAAGCGCAGACTCCGTATATGCTCAACTTATTTAGTTCCCGTTCCTTAGGAACTTTTATTTTATGAATCTTCAGGAGGTTGATTGTTTTTACAGTAGTGGCAGCGTATTGCCTTTTGTGGGATTTTTTTTCCGCAGGATGAGCATCGTTTTATTTGGGGAATAAGATTAAATACTCCAATCAACATGACCAACCCACCTAAGATTACAGGAATGGCAGATGAGCTTACAGTGCTGTCATAATTTTTATAGCCTGCAATTACTGCTATAAGTCCTACTAAAAAAGCAATAACCCTGAAAAACATATTATTTCCCCTCATTGGTAATAATGTAAAAAAATAAGTTATCAGTTACTGATAACTTCTGCTCGCAGGGCATCATGTCCTTCAAGTGAACAATCTATCAGGTTCTTCCCGAAGAAGACGATATTTTACCGTAAATTCGTTATTGCTAAGTTCGATTTTATTAACGCCAGGTAGGTCTACCGCTTCGAAATCAGAGCGTAGTTCTTTGTCAGTATCATACCAGAAGACGATAAGTTGTTTTTTGAAGGATCTTGTGAGTGGGTTTTTTATGTTACTCATATCTCACTTCCCAGCTCCCACCTTTTGCAGGGCCAACACGTTTCAGCAATTTCTTTGCTCGCAATTTGGCGATTTGTTTTTCAATGGCTCTGGTACCAACGCCAAGCTTTTCTGCCAGTTGAGGGATAGTCATTTCAGGACGACCTGACAACAACTCCAGGATTTTCCCCGAACTTTTCCCCGAACTTTTCCCCGAACTTTCTTGATGTGAAGCCGGTTTTTTTGGATAATTGATAGTTTTCCCCGAACTTTTTCTTAGCGTTCGGTGTACTGTTACGGTAAAAACACACCCCTCCCGGTCATCAAGGAAATCGATATCCTGCCATTCGTCTAAAGCTCTTCTGATTCCAGAACCAATCCCTTTGTAAGGCAATAATCCTTTTGCGATATAGGATACAAGAATGGGATTACGAATGTTGGAATTGCCCGCAC
Source organism: Desulfocapsa sp. (assembly GCA_022712975.1). Classification (GTDB taxonomy): domain Bacteria; phylum Desulfobacterota; class Desulfobulbia; order Desulfobulbales; family Desulfocapsaceae; genus Desulfocapsa. The sequence continues at coordinate 15,550 of JAFLJO010000076.1, read as the reverse complement.
GAATTTTATCCACCGTCAGGTTGTTTGGCAGGTGCCCAGGACTGACAATCTCGATTCGATTATCAAAGACAAACAGGCGGATAGGAGCGCTGATCAAGTAATCGCGGTGAGCAAGGGCATTGACTAAAAGTTCTTCAAAAACAGATGGAGGAATTTCAGGTATACCTAGAGAGTTAACTCCTTGTCCAGCCTGAATTTTCTGAAGATTCCGCATAACAAAAGCAAGGGAATCATCAAACACTTTCGTAAGTGATCCAGAAAAATCTTCGGTATCCTCGTATTGAGTGGAGTGTATATCATTGCCTGGGTACCGAATGGCTTTAACCACGAACTGTGGTTTTATCCATTCTGGTCTTTCAGCAAACAACAATACACCTGCAAGGTTGAGCATTCCATTATTTGCTGCAAGGTTCATATTCTGAAGAAGTTTTATTAAATCATGCTCATCTTCCGGAAAGTCCTGTTGATAGATGTCTCTTAAAAAGTCTCTGAAACGCAACTTATCCAGTTTAGCCACACCCGCCTTGGTGGGCAACTCATCAGCATGGAATTGATCTACACTTTGAAAGAGACGACATAACTCTTCTTTGGAATTAACCCGCCGTTTATCAGATCCACTTTTCAGCCAGATAACCCCGTTTTTATCAAAATAGGGTTTGTCTATTCCTTTTGGTACGGTCAGGACAATAACAATTCGATTGTTCTCAACAGAAACATTCTCGGTTTGTACAGTTAACGGGCTTCGTATATGCTGACTGGCTGCATTGCTGATTAGTTGGTTGATACGACTTATATCTTTGTTTGATAGGCCTGATGTTGAACCATCATCAGCTACACCAATGAAAATTATACCCCCATCACAATTAGCAAAGGCTGCCATTTCTGCAGCTAATGAGTCGGTATTATGAATATCTTTCTTGAATTGGTGACGACTATCTTCCCCCAAAGAAATTTGATTTTTTAGTTCGTTTATTCTCATATAGTTGTTAACACTTGAACAATAGCTGAACAGAAAGTCTGGAATCATGGTCAATAATTAAATGCTCTTCAATTAGTCTTTTTTCACGTTGTAGTTCACAGGTAAGTTTTTCCTCAGAAGGCAGATCTTTTGCCAAACTCAAGAAGAAATTTTTTGCTTTTCTTTTTTAACTTAAGCCCGGCTCTCTCTTGAGAGCCTTACCAAATTTCTTGTAATTTACTTTTACACCATCATCGAGGTCGATTTCGATGTTTTGGATGGCGAGTGGGGAGTCCACCGGAAGTGAATGACATTTGGTATGTTTTGACTAATACCTTACTTTGTCCTCGTTTTGAAAAACCTGCTACAGGAATGGTTGTAGAGAATTTTCTTCAAGAGACTGAATAACATTTGGATCGATATGCTTATTTAATGCCCTAGATGCAGATTCCACAGTAATGGCAACAAATACACCGGTAAACATAATCCCTAACAGAGCAATGATTACGGCCAGCGCTTTTGACCTTTTCTTTAAAGGACGAATGTCGCCATAACCTACTGTTAACGCAGTAATGAAAGACCAATATAGAGTATCAAATTTACCCCAGTTCTCAATTTTTCCAACTAGTTGACCTAACATAACGATAATAACGCACAACAGAAGTAAAATCGGTGTTAATAAGTAAACAGCCAGGTAAAATAGATGGACAAATGTAAGAGAGAATTCCATATGTTATCTTCTAAATGTTGAAATAAGTTGAAAGCATGTTTTGGTGATATTACTATGGCTGGTCATGCTTTTTTAACAAATTGTGATTTCAGTTTCATTGCACCGATTCTCTTAATTTTGCAGTCGATATCGTGATCGTCATCGACCAAGCGGGTATTATTCACTTTAGTATCAATCATGACGACTAGTGATAAACCTTTCACCTTAAGGTTTGTGGGCACTGTAACGGTATCACCATCTTTGAGCTGATTTTCCGTTAACATCTTTAATAACAGTCTCATCATCGTAATTGGAGGCTGTCCCTTATGTTGCGAGTCGTTGTAACTAAATGAAATAACGGCGAAAAATTCATTTCGGGTTTATGTTGACATTGCCAGTAAAATCAGCACGTTGCAAGGGGGTGTGATTGTGCACGAAAACTGATAACATAACAATATCCCATTGAACGTACTGGCCTAATATCGTCTATATCTGCAAAAATCCCTTTGTTTTCCATGAAGCAAAAAACAAAAAAGTACAAACAATTTTTCGTGTGAACTCATCTCGTTAAAACAGCATTGAATTTATAAAAACGATCCATCTATGTTTAGAATTGTATCGTGAATTGGATAAAAGTAAATATAAAAAGAATGATCTGCTAAAAGAAGCCAGTTTCTGGCAAAAGAAAAAAGAAAAAAGAAAAAAGAAAAATAAAGGGCTTCTCAAAACACCCATTTGTCAAGCCTGCCCCCTATGTTGTTTGTATCTTCCCATGATGAAAATTACCTTGATGGAAATGTAATCATCATGCTGGATTGCAGTAATGGCCTTTCTTGATGAGTTAATCATTTTATACGGCATCTTTTAGTTTCATCTCAATCTGTAATCCCATAGCTGACAACATGTCTATCAAAGTATCAATTGTGAACTTGCCAATTTTCCCGCGAGTAAGGTCACTAATTCTTGGTTGAGTAACTCCCATTTTTTCAGCAGCTTGCTGTTGGGTCAAACCCTGTTTTTTTATGTGCTGTTCGATGATCATCATGATTCTGCTTTTAATTCGGCAAGATTCACGTTCTGTTGGGTCGTCAATAATGGCATCCCATACATCCACAGTTTTATCAGTCATGGTACCCTCCTATCTCTTTATATCGTTTGGCTGCCAGGTCGATATCTTTTTTACTGGTTTTCTGAGTCTTTTTTTGAAAGGCATGTAGCACATGTAGACCATCAACAAACTTAGCAACATAAATAACTCGATACTGACCATTGGCCTCTTGGATTCTGATTTCTTTTACACCTTGTCCTATAGCCACCATAGGTTTCCAGTCACTTGGCTCACGATTATGTTGTACTTTATCGAGCTGGTATCCTGCTTCATATTTTACTTCCTGTGGAAATCGTATAAGGTCGGTTTTAGATGTCCCATGCCAAATAATTTCTTTCATATTTGAAGTATATAATATTTTGTATATAACGTCAATCGCATTATATAAAAAATTGTATAATTGGGCGTGTAGATCGGTATGGACAGGTGAGTACCAGATATTTCTGAATTGAATGTATATAATCGTACTAAAAGGAGTCCGACCACTTGTCCCCCAGAGACTACATGAATTTCTGCTATCCGTCTGTAACGTGCTGTTATTGTATTGTTATAAATAGTTACCTGCTGCTGCCTTTTTGATTTACCCCTACCAATTTGCATCTAATACCACCTGTTTTGAAAAAATCTGCTACAAATCTGCTACAGGAAAGGTTTTTGAGTAGCTTTAGAGATTGTTCTTCTATATACAGTAGGAAGTGGGGTCTGGGATGGTTCAGTAAATATTACACCTTAATTCAACTCGAATGATTTACCACTCCGTGCTTTTTGTGCTGCTTAATGATTCCAGCCAATGACCTGAGTGCTTCATTAACGGCTTTGGTATTTGGAAACATTTTTCTGACATCTTCATCTAACTTGATAATATTTGTTCCTTCTTGATATCTCAGGGCATATTTTCCTCTGATACCTTTTGAAAAATCATATTCATCAAGCATGTCATTATTTTTTTTACTAGCCATGATCTTCCTCGTAAAATTTTCTTTCGTGTGTAGTTGCGGGACGGGCAGAAATCAATCTAATTATAGAACCACGTTCAACATGAACAACAACAAGTAAGAGTCGCTTTTCAGACTGACCAATAATAATCATACGATTCTCATCTTCTGAATGTAGTGGGTCTGGAATCGTGAGGGATAGAGTGTCTTTGAAAACAGTACTTGCTTCCTCAAATGAGACTTTATGCTTCTTTTTATTAGAAGAAGCTTTTTCCTCATTACCTTCATTGCTGTAAAAAAAGAAACGGAAGGGACCAATTCTCAATACTGTCGGCATCTAAGATCCTGTTATATGGAGCAGTGAAGAAACTTTTTCATAGTTCATTGTACACTATCGGGAAGATTCGTTACCAGTATTTTATAATTGAAATAATGGGCAGGCGACCACTTGTCTCGGGATAAGTTTAAAAATGTTATACTATCATAGTTGATGATAAGTGTCCTATGTCTGCTATTTGGTGTGATTTTGTTTTGTCAATGAATGGGAAAATCTGATGATTGGGCTGATGTTGTAGCAGGTAAAATAAAAAGTTGCTAAAAAGTTGCTACTGGAAGCAAAAACGGGTTAACCCAAGATGAGTTAACCCGTTGATATTACTGGTCGGAACGAGAGGATTCGAACCTCCGACCACTTGTCCCCCAGACAAGTGCGCTACCAGGCTGCGCTACGTTCCGAAAATTTGATACTTTTTACCATGGAGTAGAAGGTCTGTCAATAAATGCTCACTAGGAAGGATCGCATGTTATGTATCTCCATTGAGCATTTTTTTTACAGCTAATAACTCTTCTTTTATAGTGCCAAGACAGTTTGGTGTAGATACTTCTTTCTTAAAACTAACTTTCTTGTTTTTATCAGCAAGGAATTTTTTAGCACCAATAAGAGTGTAACCTTGTTCATGCAAAAGTGACTTGATTAGCAATACAATATTCACATCTTCACGCCTAAAGAGGCGCTGATTGGAATTGGCACGCTTGGGTTGGATTTCTTTAAATTCGCTTTCCCAATATCTCAGCACATGGGGAGCCACACAGGCCAGTTTACTGACCTCACCGATTTTGAAATAGAGCTTATCAGGTATTTCAATGCTCATTCAGTGTTTGTTTCTACCTTAAATTATTATTCGTTAACCTGTTCCCGCATCTTTTTACTTGGGCGGAAGCTTATCATCTGTCTTTTCTTAATGGTGATAGTTTCCCCAGTGCGTGGATTACGGCCACGGCGTGGCTGTTTGTCGCGGACATTAAAAGTGCCAAAATGGATAAATTTAATGGATTCGCCATCAAGGAGCCTACTCTTCATTCTGTCCAGAAAAGTGTCTACAAGTTCTGTGCAGGTATTTTGGGGGTATCCGAGTTGAGTGGTGAGGGCCTCAGCCAGTTCTTTACGTGTGAGATTACCTTTATTCATATCAACCTTCTCTGAGGCTTCCATTAAACTTGGAAGTCAGTAAATTTATAATTTTTGTATGTGATTTATTAACATTTTTTTCTGTTAGTGTCTTTGTCGGTGAGCGATAGGTTACTGAAACAGCCACACTTTTCATTCCATGGTCAAGCGGTTTCCCTTGGTAGACATCAAATATTTCACAATGTTCAATGAATTTTTCTTTGCTTGTACGGATGCTCTCAAGCATATCTCCAGCTTTAATGCCAGTGGGAACCAGGAGGGCAATGTCCCTTTTAACAGCAGGGAAAACAGGAAGTTGCTGGAACTTTTTCGCAGTAGCTTTAAGGCTGCAGAGAATCTCAAAATCAAGATCAATGAAAAAGACATCCTGTTTGAGACCAAATTGTTTTGCAACCTCAGGTGTTAATCTACTGAGCTGACCAAGGATTCCCTTATCGGAGTCAAGGATAAGACATTGGACAGGGTCACTGTAATTTTCCTGTTCGTTCTCTTCTGGTGTACGAAAACTGATTACGTCATTTGTACTACAGCCGTACAGTCTTAGCGTTTCAAGGAGTAATTCACTAACCCCTTTAGCGTCGAAGATATCAACAGTATTGTCACTATTATAAAGTGATGATGCTTCCCCTGAACGTTTTCCGCTAAGAATACAGGTTAAACGTTCTTTCTCAATGGGTTGTTCGTTTTCACCCTGAGGAGTAAATACTTTACCAATTTCAAAAAGTTTAACGGAAGTTTTTTGGAAGTTGATATTTCGTTTCAGATTTTCAAGGAGCCCAGGCAGAAGCATGGTCCGCATAACAGACTGTTCTTCACTCAATGGATTGAGCAATTCAACATGTTTACGCCTGGGATCGTCTTCGTTGAGTAGCATCATGGACATATGTTTTTCTGTTACAAAACTGTAATTGATAGCTTCAGAAAAACCTATATCAACCAGAAGATTTGAAATCTGCTTGCGCAGGGTTCTCACTGGGGTTTGCTCAGGGTAGCTGAGACTCACTGTTGGCAGGCTGGTGGGTATATTATCATATCCAATAAGGCGGGCAACTTCCTCAACCAGATCTGCCTCACGTTCGATATCTATACGAAAGGAAGGTGGGTTAACCCAGATGGTGTCATCATCTTTAGGTTTACATCTGATACCTATGGATTGAAGCACATCGGCAATCTTGTCATAGTCAAGTTTAATTCCAAGCAGAGAAGATGTTCTCGAAATACGAATTGTCTGAGAATTAAGAGGACGAATGCCTTGATATGAGTCGACGCCACCTTCCATTGCTTCGCCACCTGCAATATCGCACAGGAGTGAAACTGCACGTTCCATGACAGTTATGCAGCCACCTGGGTCTACACCTCGTTCAAATCTGTAGGATGCCTCGCTTGGAAGTTTGAGTCTGCGTGCAGTGCGGCGTACTGAAACGGCACCAAAACATGCACTTTCCAGAAGAATGTTTGTTGTGTTGTCGCTTACTTCAGAGTTTAACCCGCCCATAACACCAGCTACAGCAATAGGTTTCTCAGCATCGCAAATCATGAGCATATCTGGCTCAATAGTACGTTTTACACCGTCCAGTGTAGTAAATGTATTTTCGTTATTTTTGGGATGGCGGACAATGATCTGTTTTCCAGCGATCTTATCATAATCAAAAGCATGAAGAGGCTGACCATATTCCATCATCACAAGATTTGTAATGTCGACAACATTGTTGATGGGACGCATTCCGATGGAGAGCAGTTTTTTTCGTATCCACCATGGCGATTGTTTAATTGTAATGTTTCGAATAAGTCTTGCGGAATAGCGGGGACACACTTCAGAATCTTCAATATCAACAGAGAAATCACGACTGGAGTGATCAAGAGTTGCGGACTCAACAGGAATAGTCAGGGGGGTTCTTGTAATTCCTGCGACTTCACGCGCAATTCCTATTACAGAGGCACAATCAGGGCGGTTGGGAGTAAGATCAACGTCCACAAGAAGATCGTCCATCCCTATGGCAACAAGCAGTTGCTGACCATGTTCAGTCTCATCCGGTAACTCCATGATCCCGGTATGGGATTCACTTAAACCAAGTTCTCGTTCTGAGCAAAGCATACCAAAGGATTTAACTCCTCGAACCTTAGAGGCTTTGATCTTCGTTCCATCGGGCATTACTGTTCCAACAAGAGCGATGGCAGTGACAAGGTCTTTACGAACATTAGGGGCGCCGCAGACTATGGAAAATGTTTCTTCTCCTACAGCGACCTCACAGAGATGAAGTTTATCAGCATTTGGGTGAGCTTCAACTGATAAGACTTTGGCTGTTTTCAGTTTTGCCAGTTCCGGGAAAACAGGAGTAACACTGTCAACTTCCAGGCCAAGCATGGTTAGCTGTTCTGCAAGGGATTCCGGACTCATGTCTCCGGTATCTACGTATTCTTTAAGCCAGTTAATGGTAAACTTCATTGGAGTATCTCTATTGAATAGTGCTAATGATTTCTACTTAAAAGATCTAAAATTGAGAGAGAAAACGAAGATCGTTTTCATAATAAAGACGAATATCGTCTATACCGTATTTAAGCATGGCAATTCGTTCAATACCAAGGCCAAATGCAAATCCACTATATACTTCAGGGTCATAGCCAACCATTTTGAAGACCTCTGGGTCGATCATTCCTGAACCAAGAATTTCAAGCCACCCGGTATGTTTGCAGACCCGACATCCCTTTCCTTCACAGATAACACAGGCGATATCAACTTCAGCGCTTGGTTCTGTGAAAGGGAAGAAACTCGGACGAAACCTGAGTTCTAGCTCCTTGTCAAACATCTTCTGGGTGAAGACGGTGAGCACACCTTTAAGATCAGCAAATGAGACATCACGATCAACAAGGAAACCTTCCACCTGATGAAACATGGGGTTATGGGTTATGTCGGAATCACAGCGATACACCTTACCTGGAGCAATGACTCTTAATGGCGGTTGCCGGGTTTCCATGATTCGCGCCTGCATGGGTGATGTATGGGTACGCAGCAGGATAGAGTCACTGACATAAAAAGTGTCATGCATGTCACGGGCAGGGTGGTGGGCAGGGATATTGAGTGCTTCAAAGTTATAATGATCGTGCTCAACATCGGGGCCTTCTGCAACTGAGAAGCCGAGGCTTTCAAATATGGCGCAGACTTCATTCATGATCTGGGTTACTGGATGTAACTTACCCGTTTCGGGTTTGCGCCCAGGAAGGGTGAGATCAATGGAATCATTTTGTGAGGATGAGCTGGCAGTGTTTGATAAGAGCAACTGTCGTTTTTCATCATACAGTGATTCAATTTCTTTTTTGACACTGTTAGCCATCTGTCCAAGACGGGGTTTGTCCTCTATGGGGACTTTCCCGAGGGATTTCATTATGGTGCTACACTGTCCTTTTCTACCAAGAAACTGGATTCGGAAATCTTCAAGCTGGCTTATATCTTCGACAGTGGCCAATTGTTGTCCGGCCTTGGTCCGTAGATTAACTAATTCTTGCTCCATGATCTTTCAGGGTCACTACTCGTTAAAACTAAAAAAAAGCAATATGCCGGTTCCAAGTCTATTGAAACCGGCATGATAAAAATATCCAGGCGTATGTGAGGCAGATACGTCAGAAGATATTGGCCTTATGCATTTGCCTCTTTGGCAAGACCGACAACTTTGCTGAATGCCGGTGCGTCAAGGATGGCCATGTTGGCTAGAACTTTACGATCCAGCACAATGTTGGCTTTTTTCAATCCACTGATAAACCGTGAATAATTCATGCCATTCATCTTAACACCTGCACTGATACGGGTAATCCAGAGACGACGGAAGTCACGTTTTTTGTTACGTCTATCACGGTATGCGTAGCAGAGTGCTTTGTCTACGGCTTCTGTCGCTGTGCGGTAAAGACGGGATTTTCCACCTCTATACCCTTTGGCAAGTTTCAGGACTTTGTTTCTTCTTCTGCGGGCTTTAAAGCCTCTAGTAACGCGTGGCATCTTGATGCTCCTTTCAGGTCAGAGGAATATTCCTCTGGTATTTACAAATATATTATCTGGCTTACAAGTTTTACAAATGGTTTACAGATAAGGCAGAATCTTTCTGATTGCTGCTGCGTTAGACGGATCAACGAGACCGGATTTGCGCATGTTACGTTTTCTCTTTGTGGATTTTTTGGTCAGGATATGGCTGGTAAAAGCTTTGGAACGTTTAATTTTTCCGGACCCGGTTTTTGAAAAACGCTTTGCAGCGCCTCTTTTTGTTTTCATTTTAGGCATTGTAATAACTCCTTATCCTGTAACAGGGAATTCACTTAGTGATAAGAAACGTACACGAAATAACTTGAACAACTTATTTCCTTCCGCTCTTAATTCTATTATTTTTTTATCAAATACAATCAAGCCTTGGGCCCGACAAACATAATCATTTGCCGACCTTCCATCTTGGGAGACTGCAGGACAACTGCATCATCCTCAAGGGCCGCTGCTATTTTATTCATTGCTTCAAGGCCAACAGTCTGGCAGTAAACAATTTCTCGACCACGAAAACGCATGGTGAGTTTTACTTTGTTTTTTTGACCAAGAAACTTTCTGACATGCTTCAGTTTGAAATTAAGATCATGTGCTTCAGTTTTTGGCCGAAATTTAATTTCTTTTGTCTCAACAGTGGTCTGTTTTTTCTTTGCTTCCTGCAGTTTTTTTGCCTGTTCGTATCTGAACTTATCATAGTTCATGATCCTGCAGACAGGAGGTTTCGCATTTTCTGAAACTTCTACGAGATCCAATCCTTCGCCGTAAGCTTTTTCAAGGGCATCAGCGGCGCTGAATATTCCGAGTTGGGAACTATCATTTCCAATGAGTCGGATTTGGGGATGACGAATCGCCTCATTGATATTTACTTTTACTACATTTTGAACCGGGGCCCTTTTTCCTCGACGTTTAATGTTCCTACCTCCTGAACTCGGATTGAAAAATGATTTCCTTAAAACACAGAGTGTATTCGGAAATCCTTATACGATTATTGTAAATTATTGTAAATTATTATATTCCACGTCCTTCCAAACACTCATCAGCCACTTTTTTGGCAAAATCATCAATGGACATGTCGGCAATGTTTTTTCCGTTGCGCAGCCTGACAGTGACAGTCCCGCTGTCTTTTTCCTTATCACCAATGATCAGCATATATGGAACTTTCTCCATTTGTGCTTCTCTGATCTTATAGTTCAATTTTTCATTGCGCAAATCTTTTTCTATTCGCACACCTGCTTTGCGAAGTCTCATGTAAACCTCTTCGCAGTATTCAGCCTGTGCATCGGTGATATTCATGATTCTTGCCTGGACTGGTGCAAACCAGAGTGGGAAGACACCGGCGTAGTGTTCAATCAAAATACCAATAAATCGTTCAAGGGAACCCATGAGCGCCCGATGAATCATAACAGGTTGATGCTCCTGATTGTCACTTCCTGTGTAGGTCAATTTGAAACGTTCAGGAAGGTTAAAGTCAACCTGTATGGTGGAACATTGCCAGGAACGACCCAGCTGATCTTTAATCTTGATATCAATTTTCGGGCCGTAAAAAACACCTTCTCCTGGATCAAGCTCGTAAGAGAGTCCTTTTTTCTCAAGAGCCATCTTTAAGGCTTCAGTGGATTGTTCCCAGCTTTCGTCAGTTCCCACAGATTTTTCAGGTCTTGTGGAGAGGTAGATATCGTATTCCGTAAAACCAAAGGTCTTGAGGATTTCAAGATTGAGATCTAAAATATTGAAAATCTCATTTTCGAGCTGTTCGGGCATGCAGAATATATGTGCATCATCCTGGGTAAATCCGCGTACACGAAGCAATCCATGGAGGGCTCCAGCACGTTCATAGCGGTAAACCGTTCCAAGTTCACACCAGCGAATGGGGAACTCACGGTAACTTCTTTTATTGCTGTTATAGATACTGGTATGAAAGGGGCAGTTCATCGGTTTAAGCTGATACCTGACATCATCAATATCCATACCCGCATACATGTTTTCGCCGTAGAAATCAAGGTGACCTGAGGTCTTCCAAAGATCCTGGCGTGCAATATGGGGGGTGTAGAGCAATTCGTAATCGTTCTGGTAATGCGCGTCTTTCCAATAATCTTCAATAAGTTTGCGAAGAAGAGCACCTTTGGGTTGCCACAGGATCAGGCCGGGGCCAATCTCATCTTGTATAGTAAAGAGTCGCAACTCCTTACCAAGCTTCCGATGATCGCGTTTCTTTGCCTCTTCAAGCGCATTAAGATGTTTTTTAAGGGCTTTTTTGTCAAAGAATGCTGTTCCGTAAATACGTTGCAGCATATCATTTTTTTCGTCCCCTCGCCAGTAAGCTCCAGCTACCCGTTGAAGTTTGAATGCTTTAATCCAAGAGGTATTGGGAAGGTGAGGGCCTCGACACAGGTCGGTGAAATCACCCTGTTGGTAAAGAGAGACAGAGTCGACATCCAGATCCTGAATCAGTTCGACCTTATATTTTTCGTCGGAATTCTCAAAATGTTTGACAGCATCAGCGCTACTCATCTCAGTACGAGTGAAAGGAAGTGCTTTTCTGATAATCTCCGTCATTTTGGCTTCGATTTTCTCGAAGTCTTCTGGCTTAAATGGTTCTTTACAATCAAAATCATAATAAAAGCCATCTGCAATGGAAGGCCCGATGGCAACTTTTACATCAGAACCATAAATTTCACGCACTGCTTCAGCCATAACATGGGCGGTGGAGTGGCGGAGAATATCCAAGCTCTCATCTGATCCAATCTGGATTAAGCTGAGGCTTGAGTTACTATAAAGAGGAGTGCCCAGATCAAGAATTTGCTCACCCATGGATACTGCAACAGTCAGCTTTCGCTGTTTGTTGGATAGCAGCTCTGATATGGCTTCTCCTACGGTGGTGGCCGCTGGCATTACAGCTGCTTCCCCGTTATTGATATCGATTTTGATGTCTGTCATAAGTAAATCTATATATAAAAGCAAAGGCTAAAATTGATACGGTAATCTGCTGCCCGTATGAACTTTAGCCAGGTCATTCTGGTAGGCGCGGGCGGTTTCGAACCGCCGACTTCCACCATGTCAAGGTGACACTCTCCCGCTGAGTTACGCGCCTGTGGTGTTATATCTCCGTAAAAGAGACAGTCGAATCAGGTCAATTACCAATATCTGATGATTCTGTCAAGAAAAAACAAGTAGACTTAAGACCGGAATGCAAGGAGGAAATCAGCTTATTTTGCTTCTGCTTGCAATGGCTCTTGCGAGAGTGTGTTTGTCGGCATATTTTATATCCATTCCCATGGGAATTCCACAGGCCAGTCGGGTGACCAGGACTTGTTGTTTCTGCAGCCTGTCAATGAGATAGTTTGCAGTGGCTTCACCCGGGACCGTTGAACTGGTGGCAATGAAAACTTCTTTAATGGAGCCGTTATTTAGACGTGCTTCAAGTTCATTCACTTTTATTTCCCCAGGACCAATGCCATCCATGGGTGCAAGCACTCCGTGAAGGATATGATAGTGGCCAAAATAGTTTCCGGCTTTTTCTATGGCAAGAAGGTCACCCGGCTGCTCTACTACGCAGATAAGAGTGCTATCTCGTTTCAGGTCAGCACAGATGGCGCAGGGATCGTTTTCTGAAAAAGTAAAACAGCAGGAACAGAGTTGTATGGATCTGTGAAGATCTGCCAGCGCCCCTGCAAGTTCACGTGCCTCGCCTGCTGGGCGTCTGAGAATATTCAGAGCCAGGCGCGAAGCTGTCTTTTTGCCGATCCCTGGGAGTTTGCTAAGATCCTGAATTAATCGTTCAAGTGCTTGTGGTATAACCTGTGGGGACATGTCGGCAGGTAGCGGGCAGAAATGAAATCAAGAAAAAAGATTGGAAACGCCTGGAATATTCATGCCGCCAGTAAGTTTTGCCATTTCTTCTTTCCCAAGTGCTTTTGCTTTACGAAGTGCGTCATTGGTGGCCGCAGTGATAAGGTCTTGCAACATTTCTTTTTCATCAACTGAGATAATATCTTTTTCAATTTCAATGGAGATGATCTCACTGTTGCCATTAGCCGTTACTGTGACCATTCCGCCACCAGCTGTTCCGGCTGCTGTTTTAGATTTTAATTCTTCTTGAATAGTGACCATTTTAGCCTGCATTTGCTGGGCTTGCTGCATAAGGGAACTCATATCCATAATATATTATCCTTTTGTTGTTTCTGTTGTTTTGAGTTTGCCAGTACGCTAAGACTTCAAAATCGCCTTGGCAAGCATTATCTGCTTCTGGGACCCACACGAATATCTCCAATCTGACCATTAAAAATTTCAGTGGCCATAAGAACCAGAGGATCATTGGCAAGTTTATTTCGTAGCTTGTGCGGACTGTTTACATTGTCCAGCTCTTTTCCTTCCACTTTATCGGGGGTAATAAAACGGAGTTTGAGGTCTTTTTGGAAGAAATCGAGAACAAATTCTGTGAGGAGTTTTACATTATCCTTCTGGCAGAGCAGGGTGCAGTTTGCCTGTTCAGCAAAATGCAGTTGTAATTCACCATCGGCTTCCCTGATTGTTTCTGTTCTCTGAAGGTTCTGTGCCATCCACAGATTTCTATCTTTTACATGTTCAATGAACCCCTGCCAGTCACGCCTGACATCACGTTTGTGCGGATGTTGAACAGGTTTGGGGGTTGCTGGAGAGACGGGATGAATTTGTGTTTGTGCTTTTTCGGGAACAGGTGGTTGTTCAGAAGGGGGAGGTGGTGTGGTTTTTGGTTCGGGAACGGGAGGGACAGTTTGTAGAACTATTTTTTCAGGAATTTTTTTTTTTGCAACAGGTTCTTGTTGAGGTGTTGTTTGCGGTAATGGCTGTCCAGCAAGGAGAGTGTCAAGTCTTGCTAGAATTTCGGCAATCGGCACCACCTCATCTGTCTGAATGATTTTTAAAAATGTGCTTTCAATGGCGAGTCTGGGTTGTGGGGAATAGCGCATTTCTTCCACTCCCTGCATGAGCAGGTTCATTTTCATATGGATGGTATTGTGTCCATATTTTTCCGCAAGTTTTTTGAACTCATCAAGTTCTTCTTTCGGGATATCTATTAACTCTTGGCAACCCTCAATCCTACAGAGGATAAGGGTACGGAATGCGTTTAAGAGATCAGCGGTAAACCGTTTCAGGTCGACACCAAAATTAAAGGTTTCATCGAGTGCTTTGAGTGCAGAACCGGGATTGTTTTCAAGCAGTGCTCTGGTAATGTTCAGAATGATGTCACGGGAGACAAGGCCAAGAACCTGGACAACATCGTTTACGGAAATCTCCTTTTCACCATAGGAAAAAACCTGATCCAGCAGACTAAGACCATCACGAACAGATCCTTCAGATTCCCGAACAATCAGACTAAGGGCGGCATCTGCAATCAACACACCTTCTTCTTTTGCAAGTTTGCCGAAATGAGTTGTAAGATCTTCTGCTGAAACCCGTTTTAACTCATAGCGCTGACACCTGGAAAGAATGGTGATGGGGATTTTATGCAACTCCGTTGTTGCAAACATGAAAAGAACATGACTGGGTGGCTCTTCCAGAGTTTTTAACAAGGCGTTAAAGGCATCGTTGGTAAGCATATGAACTTCATCAATAATGATGATTTTATACTTGGAAGATGTGGGCAGGAAGCGAATTTTTTCTTTCAGTTCACGGATTTCCTGGATTCCACGGTTTGACGCACCGTCAATCTCGTAAAGATCAAGTGAGGAATCAGCCTTTATTTCCGTGCAGGATCTGCATTTATTACAGGGGTTGCCATCCGCTGCTCTTTGTTCGCAATTAATAGCTTTTGCCATGATACGGGCAAGGGTGGTTTTCCCGACACCACGCACACCAGAAAAGAGTATGGCATGAGCAATACGGTCGCGGACAAGACTATTTTGGAGAGTTTTGACAACTGGAACCTGACCCACTACCTGATTGAAATCCTGGGGGCGGGTTTTTCTGGCAAGAACCAAATAGGACATAAACAGACCTACCTAGAGAGAGGGGGTTGGTGGTGAAAAAAACAAAAATTGAACATCCATTAACAGTTAAATAAGAAGTGGAGCTGACTGTTTAAAAAAAATGATAGCCGGGCACCCTGTAACACATCCGGGGGGTCATTACCGTTGCTTCCTTCCAGACCTGGCGGAGTTCATGATCCTGAATTGTACAGGACCCGACTATCAAAAACGAAATTTGGTGGCTGTAAGAAATAGAAGCGCCATATCCCTTACGAAAAGTCTTTATACACAACCCAAAAGCCGGCGTCAAGACTATTTCAAACACTAAAAAAAAAGCTCTTACAATTTATGTAAATTGCAAAGACTTTAAGCAATTGGCGGAGAGGGTGAGATTCGAACT
>JAFLJO010000168.1 GCA_022712975.1 Desulfocapsa sp. | reverse complement strand
TCGCCTTGCCGAAAAAAGTAACAGCGAGATAGAGTATCAGCTTGTACATAGACTTGATCGTGAAGCGTCCGGTATTGTACTTCTTGTCCACAATCGAAATGCTGCAATGCTGCTATCAAAACTTTTTCAGGATAACAAAATCGAGAAGAGATATTTTGCAGAAGTATACGGGAAGCCTGAAATACCGACAAAAGGTTTACACCTGACAATGGATATTGACGACAAATCAGCACACACAGAGATTCTGTCAGCATATTCTGGAAAGACTGAACAAAATATGATACTTGATATTCAGCTTCATACAGGACGCCTGCATCAGATACGACGACATCTTGCGGATTTTGGACATCCTATAATAGGTGATCCAAAGTATGGTGAGGCGCAACAGAGGGGACATCATGAACTCCATCTTTGTGCCTGGAAAATCAGTTTTCTATCCCCTTTTACCCAGGAGCAGACTTCTTTCCAAGTACCACGAGGAATGCGGCCTTCTTTTCTTGCTGACATTCCTGCAAGTAATTAGAAACACTAGTGTCAGATTTTGCAAAAAACGAATAGAGCCACACCTATAACTTATTGATTTAACAACATATGACATCATAACTGGACAGCTAAAACCTCAAAATTTAGCGTTTTGCAGGTTATACCTGAAGCTCAATATCGTTTTACTTAATTGAGAGCGTAAAATGTGTCCAAAAAAGTGACCCGTTTTGAGTCTACGTTTACGAGGTCTGAGTGTAGTGTTTCAATAAATTACACCGGCAATGCCGCAACAATGGAAAAATCCATGAAAAAAATTCAACACCGTTCCGTGAAAAGCACAAAAGAAAATGGATTTTAAAAACTCTTGATAAGAATGAAATCAACGAACGTGATCTCGTGATTCTGTTGAAAACTCGTTGTATAACTCTACTCACAGCATAATGGCTCCTTTTTCCTTTTATTCGAAAAGCTACTGTTTCTTCTGCAGAGGCAAGTTAAGGAAAAACGTTATTAAGTAATTCCCCGTTTTCGTATCCATCATAGTCTCGGACAACAAATTAACATGAGCAAATTCAACGATAGTACCAATTATATATTTCTGTATTACAGGTGAGCTATACCCCACGCATCAAGTTCCACCTGATCCTCATCGTCTAAAAGTGTCCCTATTTCAACAATAAGCAGGGGAATTTCCTTCTTAGTAAGCATTGCAGGATCGGAATCTATTGATTCAAAAGCATCATCCACAAGTATTGATCCAGCCGGACCAACTAATTCAGTGAGTTTTTCATGAAGTAACTTCAGAAAATCAATCCTATCTTCTTTTTCCATCACATCTTTCTGAATCACCAATTCAGCAACTCCGGAAAAAATCAACCGGCAGGTATGAGATAAAACAGCAAGTTCAGATTTTCCAGCCATTGCCAGAATCTGTTCTATGCTACGTTTTCCATCGAAGAGCAACGCTATTTTGAAATCATCTACATGCAGTTTGTCAGCTCGATTGAGTTTCTTGGAGTTAATGCGAAAGATAGTGTCATCATCAGGGATTCTTTTTGTTATTACCTTTATTGTTTTTGAGGTTTTTTCAAGATAAGAGAGAAAAGAATTTGTGTCAACTTTTGGGTCATTAGTATAGCTTTCCTGCACTCCTTCTTTGAATTCGACAGATATATTGACCCATCTGGCACATGTTATTGCTGCTTGCTGGCCTTTTAGATTTTTTGTTTCTATCTGCTCAATGATCCCTTCTCTTAAGAATAATTTTGCCTGATCATCGTATTTATGAGTGACCTGCAGGACACCACTTTTCCCCTCAAAAACGAGCGGCTTTAATATAGGCAACATTGATTGGTACATTTACAATTCCTCCTGGAAAATTGCAGTAAGACTATTTAAGAGAAGTACATTGGTATGACAGCAGACAAATTTTTCTAGTGCCATACGTCTGTCTTTTAATTCTATGAAGACATATTTTCAATAAATATTTCAATAAGCTCAGCAGATGGAGCCTCACCGTAGACTTTTTCAAAAGCCTTACGGAACTGTAAAATTGTCGGGATGACTCCTTTTGCAACAGTTTTTACAAAATGAACTTGTCCCTCATAATCCTCATCCTTCAATTGCAATCTGTCACATTTTTGCATTTTTCCCAGAAAGTATTCTGTTAACTTGGCGGAGGGAGTGGCGCCATATCTCTTGGAGAATTCCTGACGAAATTTTAACACGGTTGGCCTCGAACCAGTTGCAATTACCTCCGCAAAATTAAACATATCATCTTTATCCCCATTTGATTTTATTCTCTGGGGAGCGCTCTGAATTTTCTTTAAAAAATAGCTGATCAATTTCTCGGATGGTGGTTCGTCATGCTCTTTTATAAATGCTTGACGAAACTTCAGGACTGTCGGATTATCACCAAGCGCAATACTGTCAGCCACTCGGTAGTGTGGATCTTTTTCCGTTTTTCCCGGTTTCTGTTTCTTTGTCGTGGCTCCAACGTACCTAAGGTATTCTTCTACGTTTTCATCAGAAATCTTTGCGATATCAATGAAATAGTTAACAAGATCCGGACTCGGCCTAGAGCCGAACTCTTCCAGTATATCATGATGCAGTTCCATAAGTGATGGATTTGATATTCTGGCGGCCGCCTTGGCAATTGAAACCTGTATACTCCAATGAAAGTCACGCTTATTATCACTAGGGGTCATTTTATTTAGATAGAATAATAAACATATACAGGATCAATCAAAAAAAATTCCCCAAAATACTCTGGCACAGTAGCAATTAACAATTATTTCTTACGCATCCGTTTTAACAAGATGACCATGGATTTTCTCAATCGCTCAACAGATTCAGCAAGAAGTTTTGTTTCATCCTTTGTTGACACAGTCACAGTGGAAGATAATCTTCCCTTACTCATATCATGGGTTATCTGAGTCAAATATACTATGGGATCGGTAATGGATTTTGCCAAAATGATGGCTAAAAAGAGTGTGGTCAGAAACACACCCACACAAATCAGCAAGAAGATGTTACGAAATGTAGTAACTGAGCTAAACACATCCTCAGTAGGAACGACATTAACTACACCTCCGAGCATTTTGGTTTTCTCTTTATCAAGAAAAACCGGAGCGGTTGCAACAATGTATTTGTCATGGTCAACTGTTCTAAAAGAATTCGAACCTATTACTTGAGCAGCTATTGTTGGAAAATCCTTTTCAAAATTCTTGCCGGTATCTAGATCCGATTTTCCACCCCATTCCTTCCGCCCGTCGGGATTAGTAAAATAAAATCCATCCTCACTTATGAAAAACCCTTTCTCGTTTCCAATATTTTTCTCGCTGACAAGTTTAAGAAATTCATTTGCTATTACATTAAATATCACAATTCCACGTAACTGATTGCGACTGTTATAGACAGGGGTACCATAGCGAATTACCGGGCGTAGCGGTTGCTCAACATTTCCTTTTTCCCGATTAAGATCAAGCGGTGAAATCATCAACTTCCCGTTCGCAAGCTTCACAGTATCTGCATAATAATATCTATTTTTCTTGTTTTGTAACCTATCTCTGGCAACAACTTTACTTGTACCCTTGTTTCGATCAACTCTTACAACTTCCATTCCGGTTGCATCTAAAAAACGTATCTGGTGATAGATGCTTTTATGCTTGGAAAATGCCAGAAAATTCTGTTCCAGGTTTGTTCTGGCATTTTCCGTCTGTTCACTGCTTACCATGGCCTGTAGCGGCATAGAATCACGCAGATAGAACAAGTCGTTACTGACATTATCAAGAAAATCTTCGATGCTGACAGAAACAAGGGTAACTTTGTCCTTGAGCTTACTGTCACTGATTGAACTCAATGATCCACTGATACTAGTCAAAGCGTACCATCCCAACGCAACAAGCGGAATAAGAGAGACTAGGACGAAGGCAAACAGTAATTTATTTCTAATTTTTGTCATTTAATATGCTCCATGAAAAATAGTTTGAATGAAAAGTAAATGTTTTTATTAATACCATAGCAAAAGCGTATAGAACGCTAAAAAGAAAGTCAAGATTTTTCAACGATTCACTTCTCCTAACAACCTTACTTTTCAATCATTTTTGAGTAAGAAGTAATTGGAGAGAAATAGATTAAAAAATTGGATCATTGTCATCTATTGAATTAGAGAGAGCATTCATGTCCTGCCTCACCTGTTTCCTTGCATTTAATTTAGTTTGTACCACCTCTGGCAACTCAGAAAAGGCAAAGACCTGTTTTGCTATTAACAAATCAATTAAGTCTTCAACTACCCGTACCATTTCATTGTCAGTACTGGTTAATATCTGTTTTGCTTGTTCCGTGGTTTCAATTTTTTTAAGAAACATTAAAACTTCCGCATCACCCATTTCTACCCACTGATCAGTCACTGCAGTTTGTGTGGCGTGTACTCCTATAATTTCACCCTTTTCATTTTTTTTTACATAAGGCATACCATTCTCTCATTTTAGTTTTGTTGTCATAATGTCAAAGTTCACATATAATCATCAACTCTCCGGTATGCAGCAAGTGTATCACAAAGAATGAGCCATTGTAATTAATTTCCTTTTACCGTTTCCACAATCTCCTTAACCAATTTTTTTGCGATCAATTCTCAAACCCCTCTAAAACGCCACTATCACATCAAGGCAGAAACTATAAAAAGACAATTATCAGTATGTTGGAGTTTTAAGGTGTTTTGTAGTGCCATAAAAAGAAGCCTAGGCCTTGTGAGGTGATATAGAAAAAGTGGACACAAATTAAGAGCGGTTAGACTGCTCACTGGAGCAGAGCCGTCAAGCTAAGGGATATCTGATTTAAATTGCGACAAAATTCCCGTCTTCCATTATGGTTAATGACTTGGAAAGCACTTCTGGAGAATAATTCTCACGGCCTTTCTTCTTTTCAAGCAAATGCTTTTTACTGCTGAGTATTAAAAACTTCCGCAAGGTATGACTCTACCGCAAGCGTAGCATCAACAAGTATCTTTTTCAGAATAACGACATCACGCATAAGTGTCTTGGATGCCTTGAAATAACTCATATTCTTCCCGTGATGTCGTCTGAGCAACCTGCCTGCAAACCATGCTATGCGCCAGCATAGAACAATGAGTAGTAATTTTGAACAGATGTAACATTCCAGACGATCTTTTTTGACTTTATCTATTTTGCAAAGCGATTTCCATACGTTAAAAGTCAGTTCTATTTACCAGCGTAAAGTATAAATCTGCCAGGCTGTCTCTATGCTGATTAATTCTTTGGGAGCAGAGGTTATGAATAAGTTCAATCCAGCACGGGCTTTATATTCTTTACTTACCCGGCGACCTTTACTTTTGGCAACAACAAATTC
Source organism: Desulfocapsa sp. (assembly GCA_022712975.1). GTDB lineage: Bacteria > Desulfobacterota > Desulfobulbia > Desulfobulbales > Desulfocapsaceae > Desulfocapsa. Next base: position 466 of record JAFLJO010000168.1, on the reverse strand, counting down.
ATTGTAATCTTAACGTCACAGCCCCGGCAGTTGCATGTCAGCTTCTAGCTGACACCAGTGGATTGCCAAAAGAACGAATCAAACATGCAATGGTGAAGGGAGCTGTCTGGTTACAACAACCGGGTAAAAAAGAACGGCGCCTGCGTAAGGCAAAATTCAAACTTCTACCTGATGATTTTATTCAACTCTTTTACGATGCAAACGTCCTTTCCCAAACTCCTCCTGAGCCTACGTGCATTGCAAGTTATAACGATTACAGTGTCTGGTTCAAGCCACCTTGGCTCCTTAGTGAGGGAAGTCGGTACGGAGACCATTGTTCCCTTCTTCGCCTTGCCGAAAAAAGTAACAGCGAGATAGAGTATCAGCTTGTACATAGACTTGATCGTGAAGCGTCCGGTATTGTACTTCTTGTCCACAATCGAAATGCTGCAATGCTGCTATCAAAACTTTTTCAGGATAACAAAAT
>JAFLJO010000049.1 GCA_022712975.1 Desulfocapsa sp. | reverse complement strand
ATGTATCGGAAAAACAAAGTTTCTGTAAAAATTTTTGATCGACAATGGGGGAAGTTTACAAGAAGAATTTTGTTGGTTAAAGGACAATCCGAGCGTAATTCTCTCGATTATGAAATCAGTATCTGAATAAAAACGATAGAAATGGACTGTTTTTTTGGAGAAGACGCAACTATCTTATGGTAGTTACAGAAATAGAATCAGGGAAAAGCTGTTTGGAAGGATGCTCTAATTGATTTCAGGGGATTGGGAAGGTGGGATGAGACAAAAATCATAACCCTTTGGCAGATTTTGCAAAGTAGAGGATCTTTGCCTTTAAACGTTGTTTGCCTTTCTCTCCAGCTTTTGGTTTTTTTTACGGTGGGTGGTGTTGCAAGAAGTATATCGGTTATTTTTTTGTACTTGCTCTTTACACGGCTTGCCATTAGACCATAGTGTCTGATAACATTGAAATAATGTGGTGGAATGTGACGGATCAACTTCCGAATGAATTCGATGGTTTTCAAAGTGTAGAGAACCTTACTCTCGTTATACCTGTAATCCTTGAATTCAAAGGTGACGTATTCGCCGGTATAATCTTTAATTCGGAGTTCTGATAAAGGGGGACGCCTTGCGTATCTGCCAATATATGCTGCAGTTAATTGGAGATCCTGTCGTTCTTCAGTAACATGTACAAAGAAACCGTTTTGATATTCGTGTTTGAGGTCATCAAAGAATGATTTCATAACCGCTGGATCTGAAAATACGATTAAATCCTGATCAGGCTCAGAAGAATTGATGTTGTTTTCGATGGCTTTTTTCAGATGTTCGAGAAGAAGTGTTTGATAACGTTTCTGAAGCATTTTGTAAGGGAAAAAATGACATTCAACCCAACTGGGATTGTCTTCTACAACCGAGACCTTCTTCTTTTTGGCTTTTTGATTTTTCTTCTTACGTTTAACAAATCTGGTGAGTCGTTCAGCTTTTCCAGTAAGTTTTAATCCGCCTGTACTTACAATACAGTGTATATGGATGTGACGTTTCAAATCGCTGCCAAAAGTATGTAGGACTGCTGTTATTGCTGGGAGGAATCCTCTTTCTTTACAAAATAAAATGATTGTTTCCGTGCTTGCAGAAAATACAGCGTTGAGCAAAGACCGTTTTTCAAAAAGTAATGTCCTGAATTGTTCTGGAACTGTAAAAGTGATATGGAAATAGGAACAATTTGGAAAAAGTTGGTTCATATCTGTCACCCACTTGTCGATTTGAATTTTGGCACAGATCGAGCAGAAACGGCTTTTACATGTGCGCGGGACGTGACGGATTTCAGAAGGATGGGTCGGGCAGGCGAAAGTAGAGTAACCAAGACCATCAGGTTCTCGACAGCTTATGACTTTCCAGACATTATATGCCGCATACCAAGGAACCAGTAAGTGATAAACGTCAAGAAAGGCGCACCAGTTTTGTTGTAAGATTTGTTTTAAGGTAAACTTTTCTGATTTAATCGCTTCCATAGTGAATGGATTCTAATCAGATTTTTGGAAATATGGAACATTAGTTGAACATTAGTTGAACATTAGTTAGATAAATCCCATCTCAGAGGTTGATATGGAGATGGGTTTTGCTTTTTTTGCCCGCAGGGCATCATGTTCCCCCAAATGTGCAATTAGTCCTATTTGTTTTTCTAGGTAGGTTGACATTTAACAAACGGGTTATTATATTTGTATAGTTATAAAGGAGTTAAAAAGCCCTTTGGATTTCTAACAATTTGTTTCTTTACCGAGTGACTGAGATTAACTATTCACAATAGCAATCTTAATCATATTATTCGCAGTACAGGCTAACTTTTTCTGAATCTAAGTAGCTCCCGCTCTATCGACATCAGAACATCTCAAGTGTAGCCCATAGGATATGGTCAGAACCTACGATAAAGAGTATGCTCAGCTATGATACCGTTGAAAGAAAAACTGGTCGAAGTTGTCACGGCCAGCCTGGACATATTATTCCCACCTGCCTGCCCTTTCTGTAAAAAAATGACAGAAACCGCTGACAGGTTCCTGTGCGAAGAATGTTTTTCGCAACTGAAATTTATAACAACTCCTTACTGCTCATGTTGTGGCAGAATATTTGCTGCCAGTGAAGAAAATCATCTCTGCGGAAACTGCCTGAAATCGTCCTGGGCTTTCGATAAGGCTCGTTCACTTTTTTCCTATGAAAAAATCATCGCAGGTTTAATTCACAAGCTGAAATATTCGGGAAAAACAACAGGGCTTGAGACTTTTCGGTGGTTAAGCGAACAAAGTAATTTGTTGCAGGATTTTGACGCCCCTGATTTCATTCTTCCTGTTCCCCTACACAGAAAACGTTTGCGACATAGGGGATTCAATCAGGCTCTGGTACTGGCAAAGTCCATTTTTCCCGGTGATAGGAAAAAGATACGGCATGATCTCCTCACTCGTCAGGCAAACACTCCCACCCAAACCGGATTGAGCGGTATTGAACGGCGAAAAAATTTAAAACATGCCTTTGTCGTTGAGAAACCAACCGAAGTGAAAGGAAGGAAGATACTTATTTTGGATGATGTCTTTACCACAGGAGCGACCGTGCAAGAGTGTGCGAAAGCACTTAAATTCGCAGGGGCTAACAGGGTAGATGTCTTAACGATCTGCCGGGCAGATAAAATCTTCTCATAGCACCTGCTGCTTATCCCTTTCACCCTGATATTTCAAACCATGCAGCAGGTTAGTCACAGCTTCCTGATAATGGGTGACTGTAAAGGCCGTTGAAAACAGCGGTCTATTTCGTAAACAGGCACCGAAAAGATGATCGCTTGGGGCAACACTTCCCATTTCGCGGTCACATGCGGGATACTGGAGAAATTCTATAAATACTATATTCTGGAGGCAGTTATTTTCCAACCTGCCAGTAGCAAAAAGATGATTTTTCCAATAGCCAGTGCTAAAGTGAAAGTTTAAATGATCAACAAATAAAACAAATAATCCACGAGTAAGGCACTAACACTGATGAACAGTAAGTAGGTAAGATAAGATAAGATAAGATAAGATAAGAACCTTATTTGAATGTATCGGAAAATCAAAGTTTCTGTGGGAGTTGTTCCTATGTTGCTTGCCGAAAACCGAATACCTTCTGCCCGCAGGACATCATGTCCTATACAGATTACGCCATTACACAGTGACACAAGAAAAAAAAAATTCAAAAAAACTTTTAGGCATCCTTATTGGCGGCTCCGGACTTATTGGAGGTACGATTGCCCATTATTTTAAGACCAAAACTTCAGAGACAGTAGAATTGTGCGCTCCCAGCAGCAAGAAACTCTCCATCAGAAATGCCGTTGACATCAAAGACTACCTCAGACGTTTACAGCCTGATTTTGTAATCAATACTGCCATTGCAAGTATTAGTGCAGACTCTCAACTTACACTTGAAGTAAATTATATCGGAGTTCTGAATCTTGCCCGGGCATGTGCTGCTCTCAAGATTCCTTATATTCATATCAGTTCTGCCTCCACCTTACCAAGCGGCGAGAATCTAATCGAAAAAGACACTCTTTCCATTGAGCCAAAGCTAAACAATTACGCAAAATCAAAGCTTATGGCCGAGAAAACCCTTGAGCACATGTACAAAACAGTGGGACTCGATTATACCATTATTCGGTTAGCCATTGTGTACGGTGAACATGACCACAAAACTCAAGGTTTCCATCGTCTTTTCTTCGCCATTGCCGATGAATCCATGCCTGTTATGTTTACCAAAAAGAAGGTCATGCACTCTTATTCCAATGCCAACAAATTCCCCTATTTCATTCATCATATCCTTTATAACCGTGAGGAATTCAGTGGTGAAACATATCACTTTGTCGACAAGCATCCCGTTGAACTTGCTGATCTCATCCTCACTATACGTTCCTACCTTGAATTAAAAACCCCCAGAGAGATATACATTCCGTATTCCATGGCGATAATAGGTAAAAAAGCACTGGAAGTGCTGCTTAGAGGACTCTCCCGCCTCGGGATTCATGGCGGCCTCCCTGCTGAGCTTATGTTTCTGGAAAATTTCTACAAAACCCAGTCTCTATCTGCTGAAAAACTGTACACTTCGAGCTTTGTTGATCCCAATCCAACGGAAACTATTTACACTAAACTGCCTGAACTGGTTGTCTACTACCTCAGCCACTGGACACATGAGAATATGATATCCACCTTTAACGAGGAAGTTCTGGGCCCAGACACCATGTCACATGATTTTGAAGACTCCCCGGCAGAATTGCTGGAAAGCATCCATCTGGATTCCACAACTCCATTCACAGATATTGCCAACCCTTAGGGTGTCTTAAACAAATCCATCCTTTTTCTCCATTATAACTATGTACTCTTTGCAAAATCCACCAAACATGGCATAGTACAAAGTTATTTTAAAATAATTTTTTGGTTTACTCCAGTTTGCTTACACCTTAAAACTGTATAAAAGTATGGGCAGAATCTGAAGACAGAACAAATCTTTTCCTTTTAGAGAAACAGGATACCACATGGATCACTACAGAACAGCCACCCCATTTCCCGGAATTTTCAAACAGGAATACAGACTCAGCGGTTTATTGCTGGCTCTTTTTTTCTCTATTTGTCTCATTTTCCCGGGATTTGCCTCAGCTATTGAACAAAATACTACGTACCTTCCACTTAAAATCAACAGTCCGTCAGACCAGAGTAAAATAACAGAACTTGCAGACAATTCACTCAGCAGTGCTCTATTCCCCACTTCATTTTCCATGATGGATCGGACAGAAGCTGAAAAACTTCTTAATTATTCGGGCACCTGGCCGCCAACACCTACGAATTTGCAAAAGATAACTGCAACCACGGGTCTTGATTACGTTGCCGTAGGTAGCCTCACTATGATTGGCGAACAGATCAGTATTGACTACAAAGTCTTTGATCTTCTATCCCCTTCCACACCAAAGTATTTTTACCGGCATGGAGAATCCATTGAAAATCTGACCGGTACTCTCACTGAAGTAATAAGAGATGTCATTGCCTATACTGAACGTAGTTTCATAATTTCCACCATTGGCCCAAGAGGTAATGTGCGTATCGATTCAGGTGCCATTTCCCGAGAGATTACGAATAAAGCAGGTGACTTCTACAATCCTGAGTCTCTCAGAGAAGACTTGAAAGCTATTTTCAAAATGGGTTATTTTGCAGACGTTCGTATTGAAGTGGAGGAGAGCGAAAAGGGAAAAATTGTCATCTTTGAAGTAACAGAAAAACCCATCATCAGAAGTGTGGAATACACAGGGCTCGATGCCCTC
>JAFLJO010000134.1 GCA_022712975.1 Desulfocapsa sp. | reverse complement strand
GGCCGGACATTCAAAGAACTGTTATGAACCGAGCAGTTTTTTCAAAATTTCTTCCCATTCCTGATGATGCGACAGAATTGTCAGTTCTGGTAGACATAGATGAGAATGAAAATGAACTCTGCCTGAAGCTGCTTAGCAGGATTCAGTTTAAAAAAATCAGCAGGGTTAAAGAACATGCTGAAATTTGCTTTCCCGTAAAAACACCAGAAGTACAAACTGTTCCGAAAATAACAGCGGCCAAAAAGTTTATCGCCATCGAAGCAAGCCGGATATATGAAGAGCTCGTCCCCTTTGGTAAAACGTATCGTAGCCTCACAGGAGTACTGAGGATATCAGACAACATGGCCTGTGGAACTCTTCTGGCAGCAAAGCCTGCAACACAACACAGGATGGAGTTGGAGCTAGGATCTCCATTTCCACTGGATGGTGCCATGCATGCTGCCTGCGTGCTGGGTCAATGTATCGCTGATTTCGTTCCGTTTCCCGTTGGTTTTACAGCACGTTATATTAATAAGCCCACCCAGGCGGGAAAAGAATACAGCACAACAGTACTTACCAAATCAGTAACTAAGGATGAGTTGCTATTTGATTTATCCATTTATGATGAAGCGGGAACAGTGTATGAAACGGTCAAAGGATTACGAATGCGAGATGTGAGCGGAGGGGCTGTTAAACCTCCCGGAAACTTACCCAAGATAACAACTTCACCACTGTAATCCGACACAACCAGCGAAAAAAGATAACAGTATAGTTAGCACCTGAAAAATACATCCCAAGCCAGAAGACAGGAAAGGAAATACCATAAGCCAGTGGCCCGCCAATAACTGCAAGCAGAGGTTCATTGAATGTAACAGCCAAAATTCCCAAAAATGCAACGGCAGGCCAACCAAGAAGTGAGCCAAGAATAATTAAAAAGACACCGGCAGCAACCTGTAGAGAAGGTTTTTCTTTGAAAACAGAAAGATCCGCCTGCTCCTCAATGGCACTACGTACAAAATCAATATCAGCAATTTTTTGTATAAACTTTTCCATGAATATTTATATTCAACTTCGCTTTTCGACTACAGGAACACAGGCAAAACTGGAAGGCATTTTTCCGTGGTACTATAAGCAGTAAGATAACAGTAACTGAAGTGTTGTCTGTGGTTAAAACTCAATACCAGCCCTAGCCCATGCATATGCAGTAAGCCACCCTTTTGCCAGGCAGCTTATTCAGGAATCGTGGGATTGTTTCTGCTTAGGAACGTACACTAAATTGTAAAAATAATAAAATTGTTTAATTATCGTCTTCTCACAGCTATTTTTATCCTGATTTTCGCTGCCGTCCTCACAGCATTCCTGCGCCTGGATATTGACACAGATATTGTCAGATCGCTCCCCTCAGATCAAAGCGTTGTAAGTGATGCTATCGATATTTTCACAAAGCATCCCATTCATGATCAGATTGCCATAACTATAAGCTTAAATATTGATGATCAAAACATCCTTGCAGACTGCGGAGAATATGTTGAAGAACGGCTCAAGTCAAGCAATCTCTTCGAAGAAGTGGGAACGGATGAAATTGCAAATCTCATCCCGGATCTTGCACTCCACATTACAAAGAATCTGCCCATTCTTTTTTCACAACAGGAACTGGAACAGAACATTGCCCCACGAATTGAAAACGATTTTATTGACACACGGTTCAAGGAAATCCTCCAGAAACTAAACAGCCTTGAAGGTATAGGACAGAGCACACTTATTACATCCGATCCTTTAGGATTTATGGAACCGGTCATGGCAAAAATGGCCATGCTTACGCCACTGCCGGACACTACGATCTACAGAGGTTTTGTCTTCTCTCCAGACAAGCGCCATCTCCTTGTTACGGCACGCCCAAATAGTGCCGGAACCAATACTGCCTCTGCCGGACAGATAGCTGATTTGCTGGATGATATTGCAATAAAGTTACAAGACAAATACAGCCTTAATGGTATTAAAACAGAAATAACTCCTGTGGGTGCTTATCGGGCAGCACTGGACAACGAACGTATTATCCGCCACGATGTGAATCTGGCACTGCTGCTCTCAACGGCAGGTATCGGGATACTTCTCTTTATTGCCTTCCCACGGCCCATGCTGGGACTTCTCGCCCTGCTTCCAGCCCTTGCAGGTACCGCAACATCCCTGTTTTTCTTTTCCCTGCTTCATTCATCCATCTCCATTATGGTTCTCGGTTTTGGAGGAGCCATTATCTCCATTACGGTGGATCATGGTATTGCCTACCTGCTCTTTATGGATCGCTCCAAAACAACAAAGGGTAAAGAGGCATCAGGGGAAGTTCGGGCAATTGGAATTCTTGCGGTTCTAACTACCTCTGGTGCCTTTCTTACTCTCAGTTTCAGTGGATTTCCCGTTTTTGTGCAACTGGGTCAATTCACGGCCATGGGCATACTCTTTTCCTTTTTGTTTGTTCATTGTATCTTTCCCCTGATCACACCTTCCATGGTGCCATCAGCAAAAAAACGGAAACCACCCCTGCAGGGTGCGGTGGACAAACTTTATGGTACCGGACGATTCGGTGCATTGGCTGCAGCATTTTTAGCGTGTTTTTTATTCTTTTTTGCACGCCCTGAATTTAACGTCAGCCTGGAAAGTATGAATACCGTAAGCTCCGAAACCCTCGCTGCTGAAGAACTTTTCACAAATGTCTGGGGAAACATGAGCAATAAGATTGTCCTGATGATTACAAAAAATTCAGTAGTTCACATTCAACAAAAAAATGACTCTATTCTTCAATTTATGGTTGAAGACAAAGCAGCTAAGATAGTCGAATCAGCATTTATCCCGTCCATGATTTTTCCGGGCAGGGAGCTTGCCAAAAAAAACCTGGTCGCCTGGAAAGAATTCTGGAATACGGAACGAATCGAAAAGCTCGAAGATCAAATACAAAAAAACAGTACTCAACTAGGTTTTGCAACAGATGGCTTCGACCGATTTCTAAAACTCCTTAGTCCTTCTCATACCACTCATGACACAGTCATCCCTGCCAGATTTTACAAACTCATGGGAATATCCGAACAAGATGGACAACTGATCCAATTCATTAACGTAAGTCCTGGAGAAAAATACAACAGCAAGCACTTTTATGACCGCTATGGGGTAAATGGCAAAATCTTTGACAGTCCCTATTTTGCTGAGCAGCTTGGAGATATATTGTTTAACAGCTTTGTTACAATGCTTGGCATCATCGCATTTAGTATTGTGCTATTACTTGTCATCTTTTTTGCTAGCTGGCAGCTCACACTCATCACACTTCTGCCTCCGCTTTTTGCCTATGTCTGTACACTGGGTACCATGAAACTGATAGGTCATCCGCTTGACATTCCTGGACTAATGCTCTCCATCGTGATTCTTGGCATGGGTATCGACTATTCCATTTTCTTTGTGAGAGCCCACCAGCGTTACCGAGATCCTACGCACCCATCTTTCACACTTGTGCGTATGGCTGTTTTTATGGCAGGAACCTCCACGATAATCGGTTTTGGCGTCCTCTGTTTTGCTGAGCATTCTCTCCTGCGATCCATAGGGGTCACTTCACTGCTCGGTGTCGGGTACTCGCTCCTTGGTGCATTCCTGCTATTACCACCTCTGCTGCAAAGCTACTTCACAAAAAAAGTAACCAGTAACAAACATCATGTATCCATAACTAAGTGTGTACGAAACAGATACAGGCTTATGGAAGCATATCCACGAATGTTTGCAAGATTCAAACTGCAATGTGATCCCATGTTTTCAGACCTACCCAAACTCCTCATAACAGACAGAGCCCGCATTCAAACAATTCTGGATATCGGTTGTGGTTATGGTGTACCCGGATGCTGGTGCCTGGAGTATTGTCCCAATGCAAAAGTTTTTGGTCTTGATCCTGATTCTGAACGGGTGAGAGTGGCTGGACTTGCAATGGCGAACCGCGGTGAGATGCTGGAAGCTATGGCTCCTGATCTGCCTGTTTTGCCCAATTCCCCTGATCTTGTACTGTTGCTGGACATGCTTCATTACCTTGACGATGACAGCATCGCTGTTCTTTTTGCAAACTGTTATAAAGCAATTGCAGACAAAGGACTGCTGCTGACCCGATTTGTAATCCGACCAACCGCCACTCCTTCATGGGCATGGAAGTTGGAAGAGTATCGAATACGTATTTCCGGGGGAAAAACGTACTACCGGAGTGCTGATAAAATGGCAGAGCTTATGGGAAATGCAGGTTTTCACATTGAGACCAATATGACCACAGAGTCAAACACAGAAATGATCTGGCTCATGGGGCGTGCAGGAAAAGAATGAAGGCAACTATCAGTAAACCCCATACATTTGTACCCTCTCAAGCAGAAAAGATTGCAGCAGTCGCTTTACTAATCTCCATCCCACTCTTTGCAGTTTCCAGTTGGCTTGCCCCGTTTCCTTTGTTACTCTTCCTCCTGCTCTGTATCATTGCGCCATTTTGTCCACAATGGGGATTTTTTCTGCCAATAATCAGTAAGAGTGTTACAGGCAGTAAGGGAGTCGCTCTCACTTTTGACGACGGTCCATCTCCTATCACTACGCCAATTATTTTGAACTTACTGAAAAGGTACAACTATAAAGCCACCTTTTTTGTCATAGGCCAAAAAGCAGAAAAACATCCCAATCTTATTGCAGATATTATTGCGGACGGACACACTATCGGTAACCACTCATGGCAACACGACAACCTGCTGATGTTGAGAAGCAGCAGGAGATTGAGGAAGGACATCAAAAAAACTCAAGCAACACTGGAAACCTGCGGGGTTCATCCTCTTGTCTTCAGGCCCCCGGTCGGCATAACCAACTCACGGGTAAAAGCAGTATTACAAGAAGAACAATTACTGGCAGTTACCTTCAGTTGTCGCGCCTTTGATCATGGCAACAGGAAAATCTCAAACCTGGCCGCACGTATCACTTCGAAGCTCAAACCGGGTGACATCATCCTTCTCCATGACAGTAGGCCAGAAACAGAAGAGGCGACACAAGAATGGAACAAAGAGATCAACATCCTCTTTGCTACTTTACAAAAAGAAGGCCCGGAAGTGTTGCCACTGGAGCTGCTTATTGGTTCTGATGTATCGAAATTCCGACTTGATCTGACTGAATCATTAAAAAGTCTGATTACACCTGATTCCACTGATTCCAGCTAAGGAACGAGAGCTAAATAACTTGAACACCTCGGAGTCTGCGCTTACCTACTTGTCCTTTGTTCCGTTCCTAAAAATTTTGGCAGACAAAGATGGACACTGTTTGATTGGGTCATATTTTATTAAAATAGGCCTTGTCACAGGGTTCTCCATCAAGGTAAATCGCCTCAAGGTAGGAAAGCTTTCTCGGAAGCATTGCTGGAGTTGCACGAGCAACAATAAACTGGGCAGGTCGACCTCTGGCAATAAGACCAGTTCCTTCAATACCTAGGAGTTTTGCACCATTGCTTGTGGCAGTTTGCATTGCCTCAACCAGAGAAAATCCTGCCTTTATAAAAGTTTTAACTCATCCACCACCGACTCACCGTGGAGGATTCCACTACAGCCGGCATATATGCTATATATATAACGTCATTTACATTACACGTCACAATTTTATGTTGAAGATAATTTTGCTTATGACCTTGAAAATGTGATGTACTCCTATGATGGGTTACATTACACAGGCGACATGGCAGGTGCCTTTGATGTTGGAATGGATATAAATTTCTTTGGACAAGAAGTGGAGATAAGTCTGACACCTATTGATTGTTCGTCTGTGGGAAACGCCAGGTATCAGACGGCCCGCAATTACACCGCACAAAGTGATTCGTAGCAATGAGCGCAAATAACCTCCCCATTTCATTTTGAAAACTGTGTTTCCTGGGGTCGTTATGTTGGGCTCTATTTTGTCTATTGACTTTGTTTTGTTATGGAAATAATATGGTGTAAATTGTTCTCAGACACTGGAAACAACAGATCACAAGTACACACATTAAACCAAACACTGATTGTAACTACCCACAGAGCACCGTATATTTTCACGGTACGACTGGATTTCGTATGACTAACACCGGTGTTGAACGACAAGCTGGTGCTCTTTCCAGTACCCCCTCGAGGATATAAGTGCTTTCACCAAATTCTGTCCGCAGGACATCATATTCAGTATTACGGTCTGTTATGGCTGACAAAGTAAACAAAAAAAAAGAGGTCTCTGGCACAAACTGATATGCCTTTAAGTGAAAGGATTCCCAGCTGTAGCTGTGTGGCGAACCAGATATTGATCAAGACCTACACGCAGCAAAGAATATAGAATCCTTTGCCATCGGTTCGATGACTCAAGCCTGTGGACTTTGAAGCTCTGGCTTTTTCAATTGTTGGAAAAGTGAAACTATAAAGTGTTAAACAGGGATTCATATCAAAGTTACATCTAACAACTTTGAGCAAATTTTAAGGAGCAGATATGATAAGCGACTACTTAACTACCCAGGACTTGGACAAAACCTTAGCAGAACTAAGGGAGAAAAAAATAAGCGGTGAAGGGTTTGACAGCTCTTCTAAGGACTTGCTTGACACTCTGACCAAGATGAGTGAAGAAATCCCAGATTGGGAAGATGGTGTTACTTTTATTCCAGATAGTGAATGGGTGGAATATGTACAGGCCATGGTTGAAGGAACTAATGGCGTTTACACCAACCTTCCACGATACGTTGTTATCAATTGGGAGGCCTCAGCAGCACAGGTTCAAGAAGGATATACATACGTTGAGTACGATGGTGTTGCATATTGGTACAATGATTCCCGAAAGTAGTGACAAATCAAACCAAATAACACAGGATTGGTAAATCAGGGGTAAATCAAGTTTTGCATTTTCGGATGTCAGAAGAATTATGACGGAAGCAGCATTGAGTGATAATTTTCGACAGGTTTCCCATTGCCGGAGCAAAGCCCACAAAATTCTGTTGTTAAAACACTGTTGCGCATGGTGGTTTGAGGTATCGAGGATTTGAACTATAAAAATTTACAGGAACCTTTAGATTGTATGGCTGACACACGTAAGAATTTGAGAGTCTGTCAATCACAAAACCTTACGGTTAACACCGTTTTCTGGGTATAATAATATCATGGCGTTACTTGTGCTAACCATATCAGCACCTTACAGAATAATTTCTCGGAGTCTGCGCTTACCTGTCTTTTTCAAAGAAATTATTCTGATAAGGTACTTATACCCCTCAAGGGGGTACTGAAAATAGTGCTCGGCTTACTTACTGTTCACAGATTCGTAGAAGCGGTTACCGTCGTGTTAATCTCCAAATTTTTCCATACTATATCGCCTACATTATTCGTGAAGATGCCTTATGAATTCTTGCTATTGCACATGGTCATCGTAAACCCGAATACTGAATTAAAAGAAAGAACGAGATCAGCCAACAAGGCAAATGCACTCGGACAGGCAAAAGTTGCGCCGCCATTGCCTCGCTTTGCAACTTTTGCCTGCCGGTGATTTTCGACGTTCTATTTATAATCCCAAGCTAAAATGCATAATACGATAAATATCAGTATTATCTATTGTTCCAGATACCAATTCGGCATTTAAGCCATAAGCCCTAGCAACAATACCACCTCCCTCATCTGATAGCGTAGCCCAGCTAACAGCAAATGGAAAACCGCACGGGGTTAAAAATGGCACTCCGGGGACATTTCCTTGCAACTGACCTACCCCGTCAACTGGAGCACCGTTTCTATCCGTAGCACTCAATGGTTGACCTGGAGGCATTTTATCCAATGTTCCTGTCAGTATAGCCGGCCCACCTGCATTAGTATCCGCAGCGGTTATTACCAGCGTATTATCATTGTTTTGCGCAAATCGTAACGCTACACCAATACTGTCATCTGCTCTCTTTACTGCTTCTATCATACCTTCAGCATTGTTTTTGTTGGGAAAATTATCTGTACCTTCTTCTTCTATCATTAAAGCAAATCCTTTGTCGCTTTTCTTAGAAAGAATCTTTATCGCCACGTCAGTCATCTCAGCTACTGTAGGGCTGTAATCCCAATAAAGCGGCAGATTGTTTTCATACAAATATTTTTCCGGTTTATCATTAAAGGTATGATGTTCGGCAAATAGACCTAACAACTTAGTTGTTGTATTCGGGCTAATTCGTAATAATTCTTCCCGATTGTAAACCACGGCATATCCAGCTGCCTTAGCTTGTTCAACCAGATTTGCACCATCTTCCCGAACCCCTTCTCCATGTTTGCCTTTTACCCCTTTAGGTAAAAACCATTTTTCGCCGCCACCTAAAATCACATCTACATTGGAAGCTAAAATTTGCTTGGCGATTTCTGCGTGATCTTTTCTTGATTCAACATTGGCCACGAATACACCAGTACCAGGCTCAGTAATAGTTCCAGAATTCACTAAACCAGTAGCGAAACCTGCATCGCGAGCATCTTCTAATACAGTACGCAATGGTTTTTTATCAGGAGTAAGACCATAATAGTTAAATTTAGTTTTAATACCAGAAGCATGGGCTACAGCACCAGCTACTGAACCGGATTGTAGATTGTCAAAAATATGGGTTTTATATACCGCTACATGCGGTAAACGATCCCAGTTTAATGTGCCATCCGGGCCGTAATGCAATAAACGAGCTGCCGTATAATGCGCCTGTGCCGTTCCATCAGGATGAATGAAAATCACATTGCGCTCTTTCGAATTGGTATTTAGTGCTGAAGCTGCCCCTGCAAACACTAAAACAAAGGTTATCGACAATACACTAAATAAAGCAATTTTTTTTATATCTAATTTACTGGTCATTAGAAATCTCTCTCTTTATAAAATAAATTTTTCTTGTATTTACTTACTCATTTTTAGAATCACACTATTTTGGTTATTTCATGGTAAGTACCTCCTCCGTTATTTGTCGCTATCTAGCTGATACCTCGTATATTAGGTGATAATTTCTCTACAAAAATTATCTGATGAGTCAAAACATTCTCCCTGTAAGAACATGATGCCCTGCGGGCAGTAGGTATTAGGTTTTCGGTTTTCGGAAACAGACATAGGAACAATTCCCACAGAAACTTTGATTTTCCGGTACATAAATGTATCCGTCGATTAATCGTAGCTTTCTTATCTCTCTTAAACTCAATCTTTTTTATGTTTACGTTAGAGTTTTATCAGGATTGCGTCAGGAATCTATTTTTCTTGCAAGCTGGAAATTGACGGGTAGGATTAAGAAATCTTCAAGGAATCATAGCGAATATGGGTAACTACTCACTGGGCAAACACAACAGATCCAGGAAACACTTATGTTCTAGCTAGTTACATGGTGCCGAAGATTTTACAGCGTGTTAGTCATATGTGCATGTATCGGAAAACCAAAGTTTCTGTGGGAGTTGTTCCTATGTTGCTTGCCGAAAACCACATACCGAATACCGAATACCCTCTGCCCGCAGGGCATCATATTCAAGTTATTTAGTTCCCGTTCCTTAATGGTGCAAAAAAATAATTGTTGATTTATTATCTTCAAAGGATTCTACTTTTTACTTGAG
>JAFLJO010000056.1 GCA_022712975.1 Desulfocapsa sp. | reverse complement strand
CCTGGAGCACCTTAGTAAAACAATCCTTTTTCACTGCCGAATGTGTGGTGACTGTACTCTCTCTGAATCCTCCTATCTCTGTCCACAGTCCGGCTGCCCAAAACGTTTGGTTAACGGGCCATGCGGCGGATCCATCAATGGGTATTGCGAAGTCTATCCAAAAGAAAAACTCTGTTTCTGGGTTCGCAGTTATAACCGCGGCCCAAAACCGGATTGCAACACCATTCAAGCCACAAAAGCAATCCCGCCAAAAGACTGGTCTTTAAATCGAACTTCTTCCTGGCTTAATTATTTTTCAGGAAAAGATCATTGCAGGATAAAAGATGAAAAAAAATAAACATACGATAATGATTTCACAACTGCCCCCATCTGGCTTTTGGCTTCTGACTTCTGTCTTCTGGTTTCTGGTTTCTGGCTTCTGATATGTTTACCCTCAAATTTCAGTTGGCTCTGACCCTCTCCGTTTTACTCTTTATCAGCATGTTTCTCTTTGGTTTTGTAATGCTCATGCTCTGGCAACGAAACGGAATCCAGCAGGAAACAATAATCAGTGAAAAACTGTTGCATGTTGCTGCAGCCTCCCTTGCCACAGACATCCGAGGCACAGACACTCCTAACTTTTCAAAAGAAATAAGCAACTACTTTCAAGAGAGCGGTATTCTCTGTCTCCAGTGGCAAGACACACTATCCAACACCCTCCAATCCCATGGCTCATGCCCTGCAGGCCTTAATCTTGTATCTTTACTACAAGACGCAGCAACAAGTGGTAAAACACAAAGCTCTTGTTCCGGGATGAGCTGGAATGGTTTTTTTCTCAGCAAACAGTATCTGCTTATGGCAGCACCTCTGCATCCTGGGGCTACGATTCAGGGCTCCATAGCACTTGTCAGGTCTCTTGAACAGGTTTCAAGCTCCATCCACAAGGCCCGGAAAATCTTTTTCGCTTATCTCGTGATTAATGTTCTTATCTTCACCGCTCTTGGTTTCACCCGGCTGGTACACCTTGTCATCAAACCCATCCAAAGGCTTTCTGCTCTTGCTGATTCACGCACAGAACTTGATGACACCAGCTTTTTTCAAGGAGAAGGCCTTGGTGAGTTTTCCCAACTCTCACTCAGTCTGAACCGTCTGGTTACTCGAATAGACGGGGATAAGCAGGAACTCCGGTCAACCGTTAACTCTCTTAAAAAAGCTAACGAGGAGCTGCAAAAAAACAGGGATGAAATGATCCGGGCTGAAAAACTTGCTTCGATCGGCAGACTCTCAGCAGGTCTTGCCCATGAAATTGGTAACCCGCTTGGGATAATTCAAGGGTATATTGATTTACTAACGGATGATTCACTCAGTGCTGAGGAGAGACAAGGCTTCAGCAAACGAGCTACTCAAGAACTTAACCGCATCAACACGCTTATCAGAAATCTTTTAGATCTCTCCAGAGCTCCTCTTACCTCTCCTGCTGAGAGAATAGACCTGCACGATCTCTTAAACGATTTGCTTGCAGCAATCCGTATCAAAAAAACTGAGATCCCCATCAATTACTCCACCAGACTGAACGCAACAGACAGTAAAATAGCCATGAACAGCGATGGCATACGACAGGTTTTTTTAAACTGTATGTTAAATTCCATTGATGCTATTGAAGAAGCTGATACTATTGAGCAAGGAATCATTTCTCTCAGCACTGAAAATGAGAATGGTTTTATCAAAATTATCCTTACAGATAACGGAACAGGTATCAATCCCGAACTTCAGGATGCTATATTTGACCCATTCTTCACCACCAAAGAAGTGGGAAAAGGAACCGGGTTAGGCCTAGCTGTGGTTCATAACCTGATAAAAAAATCAGGCGGCCACATAAATCTTTCATCGAATACCGGTAAAGGTACAACGGTCACCATTACCCTGCCGCTCAATGGTGTTAAAAATGATTCATCTCAGCAAGAACAAGGATCAAAAGCATGACAGACAGAAACAACAAACGTCTTCTCGTCATTGATGACGAAGAAAATATGCGACACATGCTCTCTGTCGTGATCAGCAAGGCAGGATATCAGGTCACCATGGCAGAAAACGGTGAGCAGGCGCTGGCCATACAGCAAAAAGCGCCTTTTCCTATTATTCTCTGTGATTTGAAAATGCCGAAAATGGATGGTCTTCAATTTTTAAAGTCCCTTGAAAATTATATTACTCAGCCAATTATCATTATGATGTCTGCCTATGCCACCATTGATGATGCAGTGGAAGCCATGAAAAGTGGTGCCTATGATTTTATTACCAAGCCTTTTAAAACTACCGAGGTTCTTCTGGTACTTGAAAAAGCATCCGAACACCTGGCATTATGCGAAGAAAACAGCAGATTAAAAGCAAAGGTTAAAGAACTACAGGGAAGAAATGGTTTTGAAGATATCATTGCCAAATCGGAAATAATGTGTTCTCTGTTGCAGCTTGCAAAAAAAGTAGCCCGCTATGACACCACAGTTCTTATCACCGGAGAGTCCGGAACTGGCAAAGAACTGATTGCCAAAGGCATTCACCGCAATTCCGACCGAAGCGACAATCCATTTATTGCGATTAACTGCGGTTCCATCCCTGAGAATCTACTGGAAAGTGAATTCTTCGGATATGTCAAAGGAGCATTTACCGGAGCAGATAAGAATCATAAGGGCTTATTCGAAGAAGCAAGTGGAGGTACTCTGTTTCTTGATGAAATTGGAGAATTGCCTCTTGGCCTGCAGGTAAAACTTCTACGGGTATTGCAGGAACAGGAAATACGTCCTGTGGGAAGTGTCAAGACCAGGGAAATTAATACCCGTATTATCACAGCCACGGCAAAAGACATGGAACAGGAAGTTGAAGATGGAAAGTTCCGTGAAGATCTTTTTTACCGACTTAATGTGCTAACCTTAAAATTGCCTCCACTGCGGGATCGAAAAGAAGATATTCCACGACTCTGCAGCCATTTCCTGAATATACTGAACAAAAAGATGCACCTTGCAATAGAGTATGTTTCTACTGATGCCATGGGCATTCTTCTCAGCCGGGAATGGAAGGGCAATATAAGAGAATTAAAAAACTGCCTGGAACGTGCGGCAATTGTTGCTGAAAGCAATCAAATTCAGCCTGTAGATTTGAGTAGTGCTCAAACAAAACAATCATCCAATAGTACCATCGTAAATATGCTTGGAACGTTTTCATTGAAACAGGCAAAAAGAATCGTTGAAAAACAGTTGATCAGCAGGGCACTGGAAGCAAGTAATGGTAACAAAAGTATGGCTGCCAGAATGCTTGAAATAAGTTATCCGTCTTTGCTTGCCAAGATAAAAGAATATTTATAACAGATTAAAGTTTCCTGTTAAATTACACCCGTATCCCATGGTATTGAAGATTGAAAGCAAGAATGGGAAGACATTGGAGAAACAGATGAACATTACAAAACAGGCTAACTCAAATATTCTATATGATGTCAGCCTGACAACTACACCAACATTGAAATTATTTGACAGAGCTTATCACGCTAATACAGTAAATCAGCAGAAAAATTCAGCACGGGCATCTACAGCGTCATCTCCAGTGCCGTCAAAAGCGGGTATTGGAAGAGCTCAGGTTGTTTATTTTGAACAGCAAAACATAAAAATGGTATTAAAACATTATTATCGAGGTGGCCTGCTAGCTTCAGTGCTTAAAGATAAATATTTAGGTTTTGATATTGAAAATTCACGAGCCTTTAAGGAGTGGCGACTGCTGAAGAAAATGCAGCAACTTAGACTGCCTGTGCCTGAAGCAATCGCTGCACATATTGAAAAACATCTTTTTTTTTACCGTGCAGATTTAATTACCCGGGAAATTGAAAATGCTGATACTCTGGCAGATATTTTAATTAAGCAGGCTATTAATGTTGACATCTGGAAAAAAATTGGTGCCTGTATCAAGGTATTTCACCAGCATGATGTGTACCACTCAGATTTAAACGCCAGAAATATCATGCTTGCAGGCGGCTTGTCAGAAGCTGACAATGTTTATTTAATTGACTTTGATAAGAGTTATTTTAGAACTGGTGTTGAAACATGGGCAAAACCATGGAAGTTGATGAATCTGGCACGTTTGAAACGGTCTTTGTTAAAGTTTAAGAAAAAACAGGATGTTTTTAATTTTGTTGACAATAACTGGTCGGCTTTATTGGCAGGCTATAACATGGAAGTTGTTGCTAAAGGTTAACCCCTTAGTATTACTCGCTGAAAACATCCTCTCAAACCGCTACAGCTCATAGCTCAAAGTCAGAATATTTATAACATATAACGGATTACCCCGATGAAAGAATCCTTCCTCATCAAATATCTTTTTTTTATGTACAGGCTTCTCTGGTTCTGTGCAACACCGCTGCTTCTTCGTTTGCCGAGGCTCAAAGAAGGTGCTGCAGAACGTACCCTGCAAGAGGTAAACTTTTCAAAAGTTGACCTCTGGATACATGCAGCATCAATTGGAGAAGCATATATAGCGATACAAATCCTGAAAAGTTTTGCAGGGGAGCAAAAGTTAGATATTCTTGTCACCACCAACACCTCACAAGGAAGAGATATTCTGGAAAACAACCTGGAAGAACAAAGGCACAATGTCACTATTACATATATGATCTTTGACAATCCGGCACTGGTAAAAAAGGCTGTCAAGATCGCTGATCCAAAATTGTTAGTACTCATCGAACTTGAGATATGGCCAGCTCTTATGGCGGAGATGAAAAGACAAGAAATACAAATAATGATCGTCAATGGCAGAATGACAGAAAAAAGTTTTAAACGATATAAAAAAGTAGCTTTTCTCTGGCAGATGCTCAAACCCGACACAATTCTTGCAATTTCTGAAGAGGATAAAGCTCGGCTTCAAACTCTTTTTCAGCAAAAAAACACACATCAGGTTACAAATATAAAATTTGATCAAATGGAAAAATGTACGATTTCAGAAAGAACTGTAACAGGAAATAAATCACTGATTCTTGCATCAATTCGAAAAGAGGAAGAAAGTGAAGTTCTTTATATAATAACAAAACTACTGGAACTCTTTCCAAACCTACACATAGACCTTTTTCCCCGACATTTGCATCGTGTTAAAAGTTGGGAAGCACTCCTATCGGGAGCAAACATCAGCTATGCACTCAAAACAGTTTCTCCCAAAAACATTTCACAAGCAGTGCTTATTTGGGATGTTTTTGGAGAACTTATTAATGCATATCAAAGGTCTGATGCTGCTTTTGTAGGGGGAAGCTTGGCACCTCTTGGCGGACAAAACTTTATCGAAGCTTTTATGAATGGTGTCATTCCAGTGACAGGTCCTTCTGTATCAGATTTTTTATGGACAGGAGAAGAAGTGTTCCAAAACGGTTTGGTAAAAAAAGGCAACACCAAAGAGGAAGTGCTGCAATTACTTGTTGTAATGCTAAAATCCCCAACAGACAAAGCTCTTATCCAGCAGAAAGCTGATAAATACATTCATTCAAAGCAAGGTGGAAGTAGAAAAACCTGCAAATATATTGTAGATTCGCTACACAACCTTCCCTGCTGATCTAAAGAAATAACTATATTGCTCTACAGAATATGCTTTCCCGTCCCCAAAACAAAAAAACATCTTTATTTCTACCGCTGAATAAGAGTATAATAAGCGGTTTTGCACTCATTCATTTTGATGGTGTCGTAGATAAGCATAGACGTCAAAAAGTCATAATGTGCTTTGTTTCTACGAACCTTACCTACGCTCTAAAAGTCATTGATATATGTCGAATAAAATTATCTTAACGAATAAAATTATCTTAAACCGCCTGTACAGGCTTATCCTCCCCTACAAATACCAGTTTATGGTAGCCATGTTTGCAGCACTGATTGTTGCCGCCTTGAGTGGTGCCCAGGCATATATGGTTAAGCCCTTGTTAGATAAGATCTTTGTTGAAAAAAGTACCTATTTTCTACATATTCTTCCCTTTGCTCTTGTTGCAATCTTTGCCGTAAAAGGTTTTTTTTACGGTCTTAATTTTTATCTTTTGGAAAAAATTGGTCAGACAGTAATTCGCGATATGCGTGTTAAGGTCTTTGAGCATATCCACCTTCAGTCACTCTCCTTTTTCCATAAAACGCCTACGGGTGAACTAATTTCCAGAGTTATTTCTGATATTAACCTCATGCAGGTCGCAATTACAACAGTCGTTGTCGGGTTATTACGTGATTTTTTACAGGTCATTTTTCTTCTAATCGTTATTTTTTACATGAACTGGAAACTGGCTCTGCTATCCATTGTTTTCATTCCTGCCGCAGCAATTCCCATTGTAAAATTCGGCAGAGCATTTCGTCGTATCGGTACCAAGATGCAAGAAGAAACAGCAGAAGTATCAAATATCATGCACGAATCCATCACCGGTGCTCCAGTAGTGAAAGCATTTACCATGGAACAATATGAATCCAAACGTTTTTCATCGCAGGTGAGGGAACTCTTTGAGACTATCATGGAGAACGCCAAATACCGCCGCATCCAGCATCCATTGATGGAAGTAATTGGTGGTATTGGGATGGCTCTTATTAT
Organism: Desulfocapsa sp.; assembly: GCA_022712975.1. Taxonomy (GTDB): domain Bacteria; phylum Desulfobacterota; class Desulfobulbia; order Desulfobulbales; family Desulfocapsaceae; genus Desulfocapsa. The sequence continues at coordinate 15,071 of JAFLJO010000056.1, read as the reverse complement.
CTGGTTTGGCGGAAAGGAAGTAATAGCTGGTAATTCGACACCGGGTACTTTTTTTGCCTTTCTCGCAGCCCTTGTGATGATCTACGAACCGATCAAAGCAGTAAGTAAAATTAATCCCACTGTTCAACAGGGACTTGCTGCATCAGTCAGGGTCTTTGGATTACTTGATCAAAAGCCCGAAATCATTTCCAAGCCAGACGCCTCTGTCCTGACACCTTTTCAGGACACTATCGTCCTGCAAGAGCTACAGTTTAGTTATGATGGTAAAAACCCCGTACTTAAAGATATTAATTTGACTGTGCCTGCAGGTGAAATACTGGCCATCGTAGGACCCAGTGGTTCTGGAAAATCAACTCTTGCCAGCCTGATCCCCAGATTTTTTGATATTGAGAAGGGTTCCCTGCTCATTGATGGTGTTGACATCCGTGATATTACAATCAAATCACTTCGTGATCAAATTGCCATTGTCACTCAGCAGACGATTCTATTTAATGACACCATTCGTGACAACATTTCTTATGGTGACCAAAACAAATCAGAGAAAGATATTAGAAAAGCTGCAGATGCGGCCTATGCACTCAACTTCATCGATGCACTTCCAGAAGGATTTGACACGGTGATTGGTGAATCAGGAATCAGGCTTTCAGGTGGCGAAAGACAAAGACTTTCCATTGCCAGGGCAATTCTAAAAAATGCCCCCATCCTTGTACTTGATGAAGCAACATCCTCACTCGATACAGAATCAGAACGTGAAGTACAGAAAGCTCTTGAAAACCTGATGAAAGATCGTACAACCTTTGTTATTGCCCATCGTCTTTCCACTATCAAAAATGCGGACAGGATCATTGTTATAAAAGATGGTCGGATTGTTGAAGAAGGGAGTCATGATGACCTGCTCAGCCTTGAAGGTGAATATGAGACTCTTTACAATATGCAGTATCATGACTGATGCACAGACCATATATCATATTATGCAACTGCCATCTGTTCCTGGTCTGTTGTTTTCTCAACAAGTCTTTGAAGATATCAGTTAACATATAAACCATTGCCTTTTTGATCTGAAAATTATGAGTAGACGACGCCGTAAGGCCTTAATAAAAAAAGCACGCCGAAAACTTATGTGGTGGTGGGACACCCGCATACTTGGGCTTTTTCGTGTACGTTTAAAGAACAAGCTAAGCAACGGTTTTCATAAAACTGCAAGCCCGATACATTTCGACAAAAAAGCAGCAAAACTTACCGCAGCCAATGAATCAGGGATAACTGTGATTCTGACTGCTTACCGAAGAGTCGAGTACCTTGAAGACCAGATAGCGAGCCTGCGAAACCAGACAGTACCCCCTACTGAAATATGGGTGTGGTTCAATTCAAGCCCTGATGAACAATTTGATATTTCTTCGTTGGTTGATCGGGTAATCATCTCCAATACTAACTGGTTGTACTGGGGACGTTTTGCATTGGGCAATCTGGCAAGAACAGGTTATGTCGCCTTTCTTGATGATGACATATTGCCACAACCTCGATGGTTTGAAAGCTGTTTGGATACCATTAATAGTGGATATGATGGTATTTTAGGGGGTTCTGGTGTCATTCTCCCGCTTGAAGGTGCTTACTCCAGTAAAAACAAAGTCGGATGGAATGGCCGGCAACTTAAACAGGTTGCGACTGTCGATCTGGTCGGACATGCCTGGTTTATGCGCAAGAAGCACCTTCAATACATATGGAGAGAAGAACCTTATTCCTGGGATAACGGAGAAGATATTCACCTTAGCTATATGGCATTAAAATATGGAGGCGTAAAAACCTTTGTGCCCCCACACCCCGAAGATGATCGGTCTGTATGGAGTTGCCGCCCTGACTTCGGAAAAATAGTTGGCAGAAAAAATGTTGCTGTGCATAAAGCCAAAGGACATAAAAATATTCGCTCACAAATCGTTGATACCTACCGACAGCATGGCTGGGAAATCACACAGCAATCATCAGCGCTTATTAAGAAAACATTTTCCGGAGACTTAAAAAAAATCAACTTGAAATTAAACCAAAAAGAGAACTTTTCTCTGGTCAGGTTTGGTGATGGAGAGATGGTTGTGATTAATGGTGAGAGCATCGATCTGTCTCAAAAATGCAATGGTGAACACAAATATATGCCGGGCAATGACGTTGATGAAAAGTTCAGGCAAATATTAACCAACTCTCTTACCTTTAAGAACCCGCATTATTTTGTTGGTCTGGCATGCAGATGTTGTGTTGGAGACGAAGAATGCGATCAATTAAGGCATCAATCACAACAGGACGAAGAAAGCCTGACCTGGGCCAATATATTTGTGAATGCCAACTACCCGCTTTTCCTTGAGACAACAGTAGCCGAACTTAATAAACGTGTGGTAAATATTATTTGTCATGAAAAAGCCAAACTAGACAAATTGCCGATAAGGATACAAAAAGATTTTCGGGTTGGCGGCAATGCCTGGGTCAACAATTATAACCACGCAGTTAACGAGATATCCCAATATATTGTTGATAACACGATTGAAGATGAAGTGTTTATTTTTTGTGCCGGCGTATTAAGCAATATGCTTATTTATGAGCTAACTTGCAGACACCCAAAGAACACCTACATTGATCTGGGTTCAGCGTTTGACGCTGTGATGGGACTGGGAAAAACACGTAAATACCTCAAAGGAAGTAAAAGACAGCTGAAAAAAGTCTGTGTCTGGTAGTAAATCAGTGAAGCATAAAATTCTTTCCATATTCGGCACACGACCGGAAGCCATAAAAATGGCTCCGCTGGTTAAAAAACTGCAAGATCACCCTGATATTGATTCTTACGTCTGTGTCACCGCTCAGCATCGTGAAATGCTGGATCAGGTTCTTCAGCTATTTGATATTGTACCTGATTTTGATTTGGACATTATGAAATCAGCACAAAATCTGACCGACATCACATCAGAGATCCTAATAAAACTGGAGCCTGTGCTACAACAGCTAAGTCCCGACAGGGTACTGGTTCATGGTGATACGACGACTGCCATGGCAGCCGCTATGGGCGCCTTTTATCAGAAAATACCGGTGGCACATGTGGAAGCAGGTTTACGTACAGGGGATATTTGTTCGCCCTGGCCGGAAGAAATGAACAGACGAGTGGTATCGGTATTCGCCGATATGCATTTTGCGCCAACACTAAAAGCCCGGAAGAATCTGATAAATGAAAATATTGATGATGATCACATATTTGTAACTGGAAATACAATTATTGATTCTATTCTTATGGTGACAAAAAAACTGCGCTCAACTGTGACACAAGGATGCGCCGTTCACGAACCGAAGGATGGAGACGAAGAGATTGTGAAACAGTTTGGTGATATGTTCACATTTCTTGACCCGCAAAAAAAACTGATACTTGTCACCGCTCATCGACGCGAGAATTTTGGTCAGGGTTTCCTTGATATCTGTACCGCGATATCACTGATTGCAGAAAATGAAAATATCCAGGTCGTTTACCCTGTGCATTTAAATCCTAATGTTCAGCAGCCGGTTTATCTTATACTGAGTGATAAAAAGAATGTGAAACTGCTTCCGCCACTTGATTATCTTCGCTTTGTTTATCTAATGAACCGATCCTACATTATTTTGACCGACTCGGGCGGTATTCAGGAAGAGGCACCATCACTTGGAAAACCAGTTCTTGTCATGAGGGAAACAACAGAAAGGCCAGAGGCTGTCGATGCTGGAACGGTGAAAATTGTCGGCACAAACCCAAATACTATTTGCAAAGAAGTTTATTCATTGCTCAATAATGATGAAAAATATATGAAGATGTCTCAGGCTCACAATCCTTATGGTGATGGATATGCATCTGATAAAATGATTAACCATATTCTAGGTATCAGGTAATGGATAATAAACAGATTAACGTGATTTTTTTAAGAGAAGAATGTAGTGGATAAAAAAATAGCTACTCAGAAAAAACGGTCATTTTCTTTGAGCCTTACTAATACACTGTGGAATTTATTTTTCCGCTATGCCAGTCGTTTTATCCCTCCTCGCTGGTTCCTTGCCCATGTTCCCTCTGGTGATGAACTGAGCCAGTGCACAGGACGGCTCTCACTTGAGATCGTCAGCCATTGCTGGAATTACTCACATTTAATGGCTTACAATCTAAGTGCTTATGTAAACAACCCCCCATCAAACATTGATGTCACCGTCACTGTTTTTTATTCTCCAGATGACAGTGCAACGGTTGACATGCTCGGTTTTTTTGAGAAAATACATGTACCCAATGTGACCTGGAACTGGCAGTCATTGCCAACTGAGCAACTTTTACGAAGAGCAATAGGTAGAAATAAAGCAGCTCTTGAAACTCAGGCTGACTGGGTCTGGTATATTGATTGCGATCTTATTTTCCATCAGGGTTGCCTAGACTCTCTGGCCACCTCCTTACAAAAACAAAGAGAAGTTTTACTTTTCCCAAAATCCGAATTTATCACCTCATTATTAAAAGATGAACACTCGATACTCAAAAACAATAACAAACCGAAGCTTGTAGATATCGACACCGCATTATTCCAGCAAAATGAAATCAGCCGTGCCGTGGGGGCGTACCAGATAACTCATGGGGATGTTGCAAGAGAATGTGGTTATTGCAATAATATAACCGTCTATCAAACACCCGAGGCTCACTGGCGAAAAACATACGAAGACCCAACCTACCGATGGTTGCTCAGAACACAGGGTAAAGCCATCGATATTCCTGCAATATATAGAATTCGCCACCGATCAAAAGGTCGCTATAACAAAGGCACATTATGGTCTGCTATACGTGGTTTCATACGGATTGCTGAATCGAAAATAAAAGAAATTAAAATAAAGGGCACCCCCAAATAATAACGAGTGAGTTTTTCACGAGCAGTGCTAGATAGACGTGGTGAACACGAACCCAAGGAAGACTAACGTCCTTTACCGTTACTATCATCTCTTCCGATAAAAGAGTTGACGGTGATATTAAGGATACATCTAAAAATATGCATACTATAAAAGCCTCTCCGACCAAACAAAACAGCGTCATCAACACCACCGCAGGGATACTGATATTACTCTTCCCTGCATTCCTGGTAGCCTTGCCCGATGGTGGGGCAGGTATCCTGATCCTGCTGGTACTCGTCAGTATTGTCGGACTCATAAAAAACCGAGGTGTTGTTCCATTACACCCGGATGAGCGCTATTTTCTTTATGCTGTAGGATTATTTTTACTGGTCTACGCTTTCAATATCTGGTTTTTTGGAGTAAAAATTTCAGCTTTTGATAACCCATCGCGCTTTTTATTATTGCTTCCTGTTTTTTTCTATCTCAGAAAAATCAAACTCAACCTTAACTATCTAATTTTCTCTTTGTTTTTGGGCACATTAAGCTGTATTGTTTTTGCTATTTACCAGAAATATTTCTTAGATATTCCGCGAGCGCATGGAGTCAGCGGTGTTGTTACCTTTGCCCTTATCAGTGTTACGCTCGCAATGATGTCACTCTCTGTTGCAATGTTATCTTCCTCAAAATGGTTAAAAAGCCTAATGCTGCTCAGTTTCTTTTTTGGTGTAAGCGCATCAATTATGAGTGGAACTCGCGGGGCTTGGCTAGCTTTACCCGTCGGTGTGTTTGTATTGCTACTGATTAACCCGCTTAACTGGAAAAAACAATCTCGGATAATACTAAGCCTTATTTCCATCTGTGTCTTAGGAGCAGCGTATTTTCTTCCGTTCGTGCAAATGAGGATAGATACAGCCATCAGTGGGTTTATGGATTATTTCAGTAATGATGATTTTGTACCCACCTCAGTGGGCTGGAGACTGGAACTGTGGCGCGGTGCCGCTATTGCTATATTCGAAAACCCTGTTTTAGGAATAGGTGAAGGAAAAGAAAATTTTCGGCAAACAATGCAACATTTAGCCGACGCAGGAAGCGTCACACCCACCCTCGCTACAAGCATGCCTCATGTGCATAATGAATTTATCTCTGCGACTCTTCATCGAGGCATTTTGGGGCTATTCACCCTACTTCTAATATTCTTTCTGCCGCTGGTCACTTTTATTAAGTCCATTAAAACCGCATCCGGCGACAAAAAAATACTGATGCTGATGGGCGTCATGCTAACGACCAGTTGCGCGACCACGGCACTTAGCGATGCCTTTTTTCATACACACGCCCTCAGTATTTTCTATGTAACTTTTATCTATGTTATTTATACACAGATACACTCCAGAAATAGTCAACGGATTCAATGAGGTTTGTTTTGGTAGGGGGGACGAGAAGACTCAGATTCCACCGCAAGGATGCTACACAGTAGCACAAAAAGAAAAAGACTTGCTTCTCGCTCCTTGCAAGCAATAATTTTACTCATAAAGTTTACGCCTGCTTGCCAGCTCCAGCACCTGCAAGTTTAACAAGAATTTGATTGGATTTGTGAAGTCTGCTTGCCATAGCACGAAATAAGTGGCCAGAGACATCAGGGTATTTTTCTATGATTTCATAGAGTTTATCACCAGGAAAACGTTTAACACCTGCCTTTCCCATGGCAACTATGGATGCATTCCGGTGCTCACCGGTAAGAGCTGCCATCTCCCCGAAATATTCTCCCGGGTTTGTGAGTTCGGCAATTTTCTTTCCATTCTTCACAACGGAAAGTCCTCCTCGCATCAGTTTAAAAAAATCCACATCTGTATTCCCCTCGCGGATGATAACCTCCCCATCTTCATATTTTTCGATATCCGGATTCACCAGATAAGCAGGTAAACTTTCTTCATGAATAACTGTTCTTCTCAAGGCCTCTTCAACACTTGTAATGCCCTGCCGTACCTTCTGAATAGCTGCTGCGCGAAGCGGAACCATCCCTTCCTGAACCGCAACCTTACGCAGTACATCTTCAGAGACTTCTGCGCTGATTACCTTTGAAACCTCATCATTCACTTCCATTAGTTCGAAAAATCCGACCCGGCCTTTATATCCCAGTCCATTACATGCAGGACAACCCACTGGACCGTACGTAACCACATAGTCGACTTCATCTTTGTCAAATCCCATACTGATCAATTCTGCTGGATCATGCTGCTCGGGTTTTTTACATTTCTGACATAGCCTTCTTCCAAGTCGCTGTGACAAAACCATGGTTACAGATGACGCAAGCATAAAGGATGGTATACCAATATCAATGAGGCGGCCAATGGTTGCTGCACTGTCATTGGTATGAAGAGTTGAGAATACAAGATGTCCAGTCATAGCGGCTTTAATGGCAATCTCTGCTGTTTCAATATCTCGAATTTCACCAACCATGATAATATCTGGATCCTGACGAAGAAAGGCTTTTAACGCTGCAGCAAAGGTCATCCCTATATCTGCCTTAACATTGACCTGATTAATACCTTTAAAGTTAAACTCAACCGGATCTTCTGCAGTCAGAATTTTAATATCCTCTGAATTCAAAGAATTAAGTGCAGAATACAAGGTAACTGTTTTGCCTGATCCAGTAGGGCCTGTAACCAACAGAAGCCCCTGTGGACGTTTTAAACATCGCTTCAAAGCGTCGAAAGTTTCCTCTTCAAAACCAAGTTTTGTAAGGTTTACGTTAAGTGAGGCCTTATCAAGAATACGCAGCACAACAGACTCTCCAAAAAGTGTGGGAAGACTGGACACACGAAAATCCACCGAGCGGTTGCGGCCAAGACGCATTTTAATTCGACCATCTTGAGGAACACGACGCTCAGTAATATCAAGATTAGCCAGGATTTTCAACCGGGCGACCATGGCATTCTTAATACTGAGCGGAAGGTTCATGGATTTATAAAGGCTGCCATCCTTACGATAGCGAATCTGCATTGTTTTTTCATAGGGTTCTACATGAATATCAGAAACACCATCCTGTACTGCCTTTACCAGAATACCACTAACCAGCTTAATAATAGGAGCATCTGTTGCAGCAAACTGGTCTCCACCGAAATCTTCTTCAATGGTTTCAATCTCAAATTCTTCAGCTGCATCAGCCACAATGGAACCGAAATCATCGACCTCTGTAACTGCCATCTCTTCTTCAGTCTCTTGACCACTGCTGAAAAAGCTTTCGGCCTCTGCATCATCTATCCCATAATACTTCTTATAGGCTTCAACAATATCATCCTCCATTGAAACACAGGCTTCTACATCCTTCCCCAGTATCTCCTGGAGTTTTTCCACCGCCTCAGTATCAGTGGGTTCTGCCATGGTTATCTGAAAAGTATTGCCGGCAAGCTGAAGAGGAAAAGCCATAAACCTTTTGGCAATCTCGTAGGACATTAACTTAACTGCTTCTTTATTGGGAGGTTCTTTAGTGATTAAAACAGGAGCAAAGTTATGCTGACGGCTCAGAAAATTATAGACAGTGTCTTTATCAATATAATCAAACTGGCGAAGAATAGCGCTAAGTCGACCGCCTCTTTTCTTGAGTTCTTTCTTGGCACCATCAAGTTGAGCAGGAGTGATATAACCTGCCTTACTAAGCAGTTCCCCGACCTTTACCCTTCCCGCACCAGAACGATCTTTAACCGTTCCTCTTAGAATACTTTTCTTCTTAGTTATTTTTTGTTTAACTGCCATATTGTTGAACATGATGCCCTGTGGGCAGAAGGTTTTAGGTTTTAGGTGTCAGGTATTTGGTAACTGATACCTCATATCAGAAAATTCCCCACAGAAATGTAACTTTCCGACACATAACTCTATCAATAAACAAATTTGATTATTCCAAAGATACGCTGAGCATCATTTTGATCAGCATATTTAACAATACAACTTTTTTTTTCAAAAAACAAACGGGTTAAGAAAAATTGACTTTTCTTAACCCGCTATTTCACACCCCATGAGCAACACCCATAGGCTGGCTATACTTTACTAACACTGTTTTAATTACATATACAACCTAGAATACACCTTTCACTTTTCCGGTCTCAACATCAACATCAATCCGACGATAAGCAGGATCAGAACCGGTACCAGGCATAAGGCTAATGGCTCCAGCTATGGGCACAACAAAACCGGCACCTTTATATGTCATGATATCACGGATAGGCAATGTCCATCCGGTAGGTGTTCCTTTAAGTGCAGGATTATGAGAAAGAGAGAGATGCGTTTTCACCATACAGGTTCCCATCTCTGCCATATCAGGATCAGCGCTCAAACGTTTCATTTTCGCCTGAGCTTCAGGAGTGTAACTTACGCCATCTGCGCCATAAACCTCTTTGGCAATGAGTTCGATACGCTTTTCAAGTGGATCACTCAGGTCATAAAGGAATTTGAAGTCATTTGGCTCCTCACAGGCATCAATAACAGCATCGGCAAATTCAAGGGCACCATCGCCACCATGCTCCCAATGTCGGGACAAGGCAACACGAGCACCTGCATCCTCACAGATACGCCGAACAGCTTTAATTTCATTATCAGTATCAGTAAAAAAGGCATTAATACAAACAACGGGATTAATACCAGCTTTCTTAACTGTCTCGATATGATGAAGAAGATTTTTGCAACCGCCCTCAACCCACCCCACATTCTCAGAATTATATTCGTCAGGCATTGGTTTACCTGGAACTGGAATTGGTGCACCACCGTGACATTTAAGAGCACGAATGGTTGCAACAACAACTGCACAATTTGGCTTATTACCTGAGAAACGACATTTAAGATTCCAGAATTTCTCAAATCCGATGTCAGCACCGAATCCTGATTCGGTAACATTGTAATCAGCGATTTTAAGCCCAACTTTATCAGCAATAACAGAAGATTGACCGATAGCTATATTGGCAAAAGGACCAGCATGAACGAGCACGGGCTGCCCTTCAAGAGTCTGCATCAGGTTAGGATTAATAGCCTGCACCATCCACGCTGTCATGGCGCCATCAACTTCAAGATCTGCTGTGGTAATTGGTCTATCCTGTCTATCATAAGCAACAACAATTTTAGCAATACGACGACGCATATCAGCAAGATCATTTGCAATTGCAAGGATTGCCATGATTTCAGAAGAAACTGCAATGGCAAATGAAGACTTCATGGTAACCCCATCCATTTTCCCTGATCCCTGGCCAATGGTAATATCACGAAGAGACTGCGCACAGAAATCCATAATCCAGTTAAATTCAACTTTCTTGGGATGGATATTCAAACGTTTAAGGTTACGCTGAGCAAGCTGTTCATCGGTATAATTGGCTTCATGCTGCATACGGGCAGTCATAGCAACCATCCCTAGATTATGCGCATTCATGATGGCATTAATATCACCGGTAAGACCGAGTGAAAACTCTGTAAGCGGGATACACTGGGCAAGCCCGCCACCAGCAGCTGAACCTTTGATGTTCATAGTTGGCCCGCCAGAAGGCTGACGGATAGCACCAACAACAGATTTATTACGCTTACCAAGACCCTGAACAAGGCCCATGGCACAGGTGGATTTCCCTTCACCAAGTGGAGTAGGAGTGATGGCTGTTACATCAACGTATTTTCCGTCAGGCTTATCAGCAAGGCGGCTCATGATTTTATTAAAATCAAGCTTTCCGACATAATGCCCATAGGGTAGAACTTCTTCCTTATTAAGTCCAAGCTCCTCCCCGAGCTGATAAACGGTTTTCATGCGGGTTTCAGCTTCAGCTGCGATCTCCCAGTCAGCATGTTTCGTAGGATCAAGAACCATATTAATCTCCTTTGCAATAAACGTTAATGTGTTTGACCTGATTTCACCCAGGACGAGTTGGTCTCTTACTTCATTAAAATTGATACTCTGTATAACTAATTTTTAACAAAACGTCAATGCAGAGACGGACGACAAAAAAAAACCCCTATCCTAAATTAAGAATAAGAGCTTTAAGTATTAATCGCCAGCAGGGCTGGCTCCTACAAATTACGGCTGTCAGTATCCATTATATAACGCATTTTTAGCTTCAATTTACTATGTCTGAAGTAATAGATAGTGCCGGATTTCAGAAGACAGCAGGATAACGCTCCTTCATCTCCACAGCTAGGGGAATCATTACTTCCCGCATGGACGGCTCAGCCGCTCGAGTAGTTCTTAGATTAAAAATATGTCGCCACTCGGCAAGGTTACAATAGGCTATAATTTCAGTTTTACAGGAATTTGGTAAAACAGTTCGAGCAGCTTGGGGAGTAGAGGTTTCAAGTAACTTCAAATAAATCACTTCGGTATCTGCCATGGCCTTTTGCCAGAGCGCATACTCGTCAGTTCCCTCTTCATAAAACATGGGTTTGATAAAAGTTACCTGATTATTAAATTTATCCCGGCTGTAACGACAATATCGCTGGCTTTCCTGTAAAAATGAACAGGAACGATGTCTCACGATCTCATGGGTAACAGCGCGATTTGTGATAAACAGCACCCCGCAGAAACGATGTCTGGCCAGTAGTGCGGGAGAAAGAGTATCCACCTCTGCCAGACTCAGCTTTCTTACCTCTATAGCACTTTCTTCGTGTTGCTCATGACCACCATTCCAAATACCTTCAAACAGGTACTCATGGCCTTCAACCATAAAAGCAACCATGGCTTGAACAATCGCTGTGTTTCCAGCCCGCTGATACAATTCCCTAAGGCTTCGAATGGAAGCAGTGACTAACACCTCAGAATCCAGCCGATCAATAAACAGATACTTGGGTTCCAGTGCCAGTAAATCATCAAATTGCCCATCTGTGCATTTGACGCCTAGTGTGATCACTGCCATTTCCATTACAGAATTATGACCATGTTCAGCTATTTTTTTCACAAAAGGCAGAGCAGAATTTTTATCAATCAAGCCTTCACTCTTGTAACAAAGACGACCGCAAGCCTCAAGGCGGACAACAAGTGATGCCCTGTCCAGATCATCTTGAATCGTATAGGATGGGTCAACAATTTGCATATTTATTCAGCCTTCCAGAAGGGTGAGAGCTCACGTAGTTCCGCAATAATCGGAGGCATTTTTTCCAGTACAAAATCCACTTCAGCATCTGTATTATAAACACTTAAAGAATACCTGATGGAACCATGAGCCGCAGTAAAAGGAACTCCCATGGCCCGCAGGACATGAGACGGTTCAAGAGACCCTGAAGTGCAGGCAGATCCTGATGATGCACAGATATTATGTATATTCATGTGCAGTAGAATGGCCTCGCCCTCCACAAACTCAAAACTGATATTTGTGGTGTTGGGAAGTCTGTCGGTTTTATGACCATTGAGCATGGATTTGGGAACTGACGTAAGCAACCCCTCTTCAAGACGATCCCGAAGCGCCCTCACCCTGGTATTTTCCTCCTCCATTGTCTCCCCTGCAAGCTCACATGCCCTGCCAAGACCCACAATAGAGGCCACATTTTCCGTTCCACCACGTCTGCCATCTTCCTGATGTCCACCTGCCAAAAAAGGAACAAAAGGCGTCCCGCGTTTCACATATAAAACCCCAACACCCTTGGGAGCGTGGAGTTTATGTCCTGAAAGAGAGAGAAAATCGATATCAAGCTCTTGCAAATTTATCGGAATTTTCCCAACAGCCTGAACTGCGTCAGTATGAAACAGAATACCACGTTCCTTAGCCATGGCTGCCATTTTTTCCACTGGAAAAATCACCCCGGTCTCATTGTTGGCCCACATCACAGAAACTATGGCGGTATCTTCAGTCAGAGCTTTCTCATACTGGGTCAGATCCAGGGTACCGTCTGAATCTACATGAAGGCGGGTAACACGATGCTTATGCCCGGTAAGCCTGTCCAAATTTTCACAAAGGTGCTTAATGGCAGGATGTTCTACTCGGGTTGTTACAATATGTCTCTTTTCGGGAAAAGCCTGCAACGCAGATAGAATTGCTGTGGAGTCACTCTCTGTCCCGCAGCTGGTAAATGTTATTTCCTTTGAATTTGCGCCAATCAACTCAGCCACCTGAATTCTTGCTTTTTCAACGGAACCACTCACCTGACCACCAAAGCTATGCATACTCGATGGGTTCCCATAGCATTCCGTTAAAAAAGGCATCATGGCTTCAACAACTTCCGGGGCAACTCTGGTGGTGGCATTATTATCCATATAAATTACATCTTTTGGATCACATTTCATTACTTTGCCTCCTCCACAATCAGAGTATCGAGCACCAACTCACGCAATTTTTTCTCCACATACTCTTTAAGAGTCGTTTGAGATTTGGCACAACTGGTACAAGCCCCTCGTAATGAAACCATTACGAAATCTCCATCAACATCCACAAGTTCGATATCACCACCATCCTTCTTAAGGGCTGGTTTAATTTCGCGTTCAAGGACTTCTTCAATTTTTTTAATCTTCTGCAGAGTGGTCATTCGTTTCGGTCCATCGGCAGTAAGCGGTACAACAGGAATCCCACTGATGGTTGCCTGGAGAATATCCCGAAGCGTATCTTCACATTTCCCGCAACCACCACCAGCTTTAGTAAAGTTGGTGATTTCTTCAACAGAACGAAGATCAGATTCTTTAATTGCCCGAATAACATCAAGGTCAGTTACCCCGAAACAGTCACAGACCACCTCGCCTTCTGCCATTGGCAGGATAACACCACGATAATCAGCAATGGCAGCCTCAAGAGCTTCACGCCCCATAACTGAACAGTGCATTTTTTCTTTTGGCAACCCCCCCAGGTAATCAGCGATATCGTCGTTGGTCAGCTTTTCCGCTTCATCGACGGTCATACCGATAACCATAATGGTAAGTACAGAAGAAGAGGCAATGGCTGAAGCACAACCAAATGTTTTAAATTTAGCATCAACTATTACATCATCTTCAATCTTTAATGTCAGTTTCAGTGCATCACCACAAGCCAAAGATCCGACATCACCGATTCCACTTGGTTTCTCAATTTCCCCAACATTATGGGGATGTAAAAAATGTTCCTGAACTTTATCTGTATATTCCCACATGATTTACTCCTGAATAAGTGTAAAGAATTCCAATAACATCACCCCACACGAACTGGGAAATGTTATTGATAGCCAGACTACTCTAATACCGCACAGCTAAAAATCAATGAAGGAATACTATTTATAGAAGACCAATTTCATCTAACATGCCACGAGCTGCTTCCACCAGTGCCACAGTGCCACTTTCTGTTCGTGATTCTACATAGAAGCGAACTTTTGGTTCAGTACCGGACGGCCTGATCATAAGCCAGGAGCCATCTTCAAAAATCATCTTTCGACCATCAATATCTATTACCTTACTGATGAGCTGTTCTGTACCACCCACATTGACAGATGCTCCCACATCATATTTCTCAAGTTTTGACAGAGCATCCGTTAATTCTGCGCCCTTAACACTTACCGGCAAGCCGTCACGCTCAGGATAATAGGAACCATATTCCTTTTCAATCTCAGCAAGATAGTCCCCAAGATTCTGTCTGCGGCTGATAACCATATCCATTGCCAGCAGTAAGCCAATATAGGCATCTTTTTCAGGAGTATGACCAATGATTGAAATCCCGTCAGACTCTTCAAAGTATACCAGAGCCTTGCCAATCACAGGCTTAAATTCTTTAAACCCTACTCGTGGTTCAAACGTTTCTTCCCCGAACACATCTGCAAGGCGATTGGCAAGATTGGATGTAGCAACAGTTTTTGCTACCATCCCCTTCTGTCCCTTAACTTCATGGAGAAAATGATAGGCCATGGCACCAAACTGATTCATACTGATCTCAACCGTCCCATCGGTAAACCTGATACGATCACCATCGGGATCAATTATTGCGCCTACCTTTAAGGGTTCATCCCGTGCCATCAGCGTCTCCATGACGCCTGCAATATTGACAGATGACGGCTCAGGGGCAATACCATTAAAAGTAACATCTGAACTGTCACGCAGCTGGATCAGCCGATCAGTTTCAACACCCTCAAAAAGTGATGGTATATGAATTCTGCTTGCTCCGTGCACCGAATCGATAACCACTACGACTTCCGCATCTTTTGCAAAAGCAGTCATGATTTCATCATAATGAACAGTATGAATATCTTTATTTTTACGAACCAGCTGTTTCCAGGTCTCCAGTGCGTCAAAGGAC
>JAFLJO010000132.1 GCA_022712975.1 Desulfocapsa sp. | reverse complement strand
TAAATATCAAATATTGCTGATATTTTCCTTGCCGAACGGTCTAAATCACCGGCTGGCCATGGATCTACCGGAATGGTGGAGCGAGAGACGATGATAGATATACATCCGAAAATTGGACGTGTGAGCCAGTCGGGTGCATTTTTTTGTTATGCCATTTTAGGCACTTATGTTGTTGTCTTCTAAGGATTGTTGTCAAAAGTTTCATTAGCTCACTTTGGATTTTAGTGAATAAAACACCCTTCTATTCTGGCTAATGTGAAATGTTGAAATTACATAACTTTGAGTCTTGGTTTTTGTTGTTGTTCTAAGAAGTTTTTGACTGATTGCTTTGCAACAGTTTTCGAATAACATTCAAGCCATTTGTCGAATCCACCTTCGCGGCTTGTCATATGCAATATTGCGGCTGTTCCGTGAAGACGTTTCCCATCTTTTACCACTTTTAGGCTACATTTGTTTTTCATTGAGCTTCTCCGATTCGCTAAATTTTGCAATAAAACAGGAACATTAATAATAAGTTGATATGGTTAACCCACTCATGGATTTCTTGAAAAATACATGAGTGGGCTATAATTAGCTTTCAAGCTCAGATGCTACCTTAACGGCGGTACCCGATACTGCTGCACCAGCACTACCACCAACGATTGTCACAACAGCAGTCCCACCAGCCATGCCTAATCCGCCTGATGCAAGGCTACCACCACCCAATACCGCAAGCCCAGCTGATGATGCAGCTGCTCCACTTAGAGTGCCACCTGCCACTCCCAAACCCGCAGCACTCGCCATAGCCCCAATTGTAGGCGCACATACTAATGCGGTACCGCCAGTAGCAACAGTTGCCCCAATTAGAAGAGCGGCCTTTCCTGGGTTTTCGAGTGCTACATCAACAACTGACCCGATTACCCCACTGACTTCACCAGGAGGTCCAAATAAAAATTCATCCAACTCGCTAAAAAAACCCATTGTACTCACCTCACCGGTAAATTGAAAATAATTGGGCAACCTCCGGCATTGGTTTGCCCTGTTTCGTATTGATTACAAAACAAGGTTTAACATGCTGATATAGCTCTAGGGAGAGGGTCGAGCCGACTTTTTTACCAATTGCCAAAATATTCTTTGTTGAACTTTTTTCGTAATGTTGAAGCACCTAACTCAGTTTGTTCTGCAACCGAGTTAGTAACCTTAGTCCAGCTATCTTTAGGATTTTCTTTATGCGTTTTTTTGATTAATTTTTCAGCTTTTCGGTACTTGGGGTTAAATTCTTTTTCTGTCTGCTCTTTAGATCTTTTGCCACCTTCAGTTGTACCATTACGTACTTTTTTTCCACATTCAATAATTGCTTTATGGTCATCATAAAACGCCTGTTTTAGGTTTACTTCTGCATGCTTCCAAATGACATCTTTAGAAGGTAAAACCTTTAGCAATTTGTTGGCAAATACACGTTGAATGGGAGATGAAAAAAAATGAATAAGCTCCGTGTTGAATCGCCCATGAACTTCATAAAATGCTATTATTGCATCTTGTCCTCGTTCCGCAATTTTTTTCTTCAACCATGCTTTTGAGAAATTTGGATCATTTGAGCGGAAAGGAACTCCAGACCCTAGGCTCCCACTTCTAAGAAATATCTCATATTCATAAGGTGACAAAAACAAGGCTCCAAGTTTGTTGTTAAGATTTCTAAAATCATCAGCTGTTGACCAACGCACCATGCCCATGTTTCTAAATGAATTTTCAAGATCATCAAACGTTATGTCCAGTGATGATATAATCTCTAACGTACTTTCCCAGCAGGAAGTGAAATCTTTAATTAATATGTTTCTATAGGCATATTTTATATCTTTTGTGTATTTCTCTGCTCTAGATTCATGAAATTGTTTTAGGGCATCCATATCTATCTCTAAACACAGAATGAAGTTCACAATTTCATCTATCGATTTGAAAGTTTGAGACGTGGCTTTCACAGCCTCAGACATGAAATATGCCAGAGCCATGGAATGTACATCTAGTTCATCGTTTGCCCTAAGAACCAAACATTGTTTATTAAAATAATTAAGGTTGTCATTGAGGTTAGATAACATTTCATGTGAGGCTTTAGACCCCAAGAAAGTTTCTTCATTTAATTCATCATTTAATGATAAAGGAATATTTACTCGTTTGCCCTCCCATGCCCCAAAGGGATATTGAGCTTCTTTCGCAGGCAAATTAGCGTTTACTTTCAATTTTGGAGGTAAAGAACTCTCGGAAATGAGATCACCTATATTGCCATATTTTTCCGAATTTAATACTTCACCTTGAACCCAAATATCAGTCATCGCCCCATCACTTTGGGCCCACAAGAAATACTCATTACCTATTTTAGGTTTATCCGTATAAAATTTGTGAATCAAGCTCTTCGAAAAGAGTACATCCGACGGCTTTATTTCCATAAAAGGTATCAAATTAACAGTGACTATTTTTTTTACAATTTCTCTTTTCATTTCAATAAACTATATCTAATTCCTAAGGCATAACGTTCTAAATCACCGGCTGGCCATGGACTTACCGGAATGGTGGTGCGAGAGATAATGGTAGATTAACATCCAAAAATTGGACGTGTGAGCCAGTCGGGTGCATTTTTTTGTTATGCCTTTTGTTATTTAAAGTGTGTTTGTTTGCCATTTAATGTCCTTAACTAAATGGTCTAAATCAGGGAATAAAGTTGACCAATTAATATTTATCCCTGAAAGTTCTTTCATAATTGTTTTCTTAACAGCGCCTGAAGGTATTTTAAATTTAATAAGATTCTTATTACTATTTCCTTCTATACGGAATGAAGAATTGTGATGAAAGGTAAACCGTGAACTTTGTGACAATATGCGGCCATGTTGTGTGTTTGGGATAACTCGTAAAGGATACTGTGGATGTTTATTTCTTGAATGCTTATTTTGGCATATGTCCCTGATACTTTCAGTTATTATCTGGTCATTTTGATATATAATATCTTCTCCTTCTGCGTAATCGAAGTCACTTCTTGCATGCAAGATATAAATAGAACCGCAAGAGTCTTCGCATGCAGAAACTGCAAAAAATAAAGCCACTAAAGGATTTGTTGACCAATCAAGCAGTCGGGTTGGTAATCCATGATGTTGAGCTAAAAAATACTTTTCTGTAAGATTTAAATTTTCTGGTAATAGATAGGGCGACCTCACTAGAAATTGGTGAAAAATTGTGTATTCATAGTCATTATTTGTAGTAGATGCATTTTTAGCTGAATGTACAAAATCGGAGCGTTCTACTTTGGGTTGAAGTTCCCATTCAAAGTCTGCATGGCCTCTGTACCAGAAATTGGGATTGTATTTGTACCATTCTGGGCCTTTGGGTAAAGAATTATCATTCGAGTAATACTTTTTTTGTATATTTTGATATGTCGTTGCATGATCTTGAACTATAGAAAGGAAGTCACTTATTGATTCAATTTTATACATAGTTCCTTGTTCAAGCATAACGACCGAGATAACCCGCCCGCCGACCAGTTTAGCTACCAACTTTAAGCGTGGCACAATGTTGGGTCTAACTCAAGAAAACGCGCGTGCTTGCGGGTCGGGTTTATTGATTTGTTAT
>JAFLJO010000071.1 GCA_022712975.1 Desulfocapsa sp. | reverse complement strand
AAGAGCAGCCTGGAACTTGTCACAATCTGTGCCAAGGCAGCACTCGATACCAAAGCAGAAGACCTTATCGTTCTTGATGTACAAGGAATTTCCTCCTTCACCGATTATTTTATCATCATGAGCGGCAGATCAAGCCGCCATGTACAAGGCCTTGCAGAAGCCATGGAAAAAGCAATGAGATCCAAACGGATAAGTGCTGCCAAGGCAGAAGGAATCAAGGAAGGAATGTGGGTTCTTCTTGACTTTGCTGACGTAGTCGTTCATATTTTCTATCACGAGCAGCGATCTTTTTATGATCTGGAAGGGCTGTGGCACGATGCCCCAAGAGTTGAATTAAACGAGAGCTAACACATGCAATATATCAGCACACGAGGCGGTATCAATCCCGTTTCCTTCACCGAAGCAGTATTGATGGGACTAGCAACTGACGGCGGACTCATCCTTCCGAGAACTATCCCCAGAATTGGCAGCGAAACCTATGCTGAATGGCAGGAACTTTCCTATCAGGAACTGGCCTTCGAAGTTATGTCACGTTTTATTGATGACATTCCCGAAGCAGAACTGCGAGACTTGATCTCCCGTTCCTACGCATCCTTTGACTCCGAGGAAGTGATCCCTCTTGTACATCATGGATCACTCCATATTGTTGAGCTTTTCCATGGCCCGACCCTGGCTTTTAAAGATGTGGCTCTGCAATTTTTAGGTAATATATTTGAGTACCTTCTGGAGAAGAACGATTCGGTGATGAATGTCCTTGGTGCAACCTCAGGGGATACCGGCAGTGCTGCCATTTATGGTGTTCGAGGTAAGGAGCGAATTAACATCTTCATCCTGCACCCACATGAACGGGTGAGCAAGATTCAGGAACAACAGATGACCACCGTGACTGACAGTAATGTGTTTAATATTGCTATCCGCGGAACCTTTGATGACGGTCAGGCCATTGTTAAATCCATCTTCAATGACTTGGATTTCAAAGAAAAACAGCACCTCGGTGCCATCAATTCCATAAACTGGGCAAGAGTTCTTGCGCAAGTTGTCTATTACGTACATGCATGTTTACATATCGCAAGCCATGAGAATGATAAGGCTACGGATTTCTCTGTACCCACTGGAAATTTCGGCGATATTTTTGCAGGATATATTGCAAAACGAATGCTTCCTGAAGGAACTATTCGTAAACTGTTCCTGGCAACAAATTCCAATGATATCCTTTCACGCATGGTACAGGACGGAGATTATTCACTAAGCAAAGTTGTGCCCACATCAAGCCCTTCAATGGATATCCAGTCAGCCTCAAATTTTGAACGGTATCTTTACTATCTTCTTGATGAGGATCCAAATCGTACCAATCAAGCCATGACCCAGTTTGGAGAAACTGGAAATATTGATCTCACCGACTTTCAGGATCAGATCCAGAGGGATTTTGTTGCAGAAAAAGCCACAGAGACCGATGTTCGCACCTGCATAACTGAGTTTTATAAAGAACACGGCTACATAATGGATCCTCACACCGCTGTTGGTGTACACTGTGCCCTTAAACATCAAAGAGAAGGCATTCCAATATGCTGCTTGGCCACTGCTCACCCCGGTAAATTTGGTGACATAGTGGAGGCAGCCATTGAAAAGACTCTTGAGTTGCCTGAATCCATACAAAATTTGACGGACAAAGAGTCTCGCTGCGAACTCATGGATGCTGACAGAAACCTGATTAAGGATTTTCTCAAAAAACACGCAAAACACATTTGAGACAACTATGAAAAGAGTGGAAGAGCACCAGCGACAAGTAGAACAATGTGTTTCTTTTTTAAGCGAAGCTCTTCCCTTTTCTCCCGACATCATAATACAATTAGGAACTGGCCTTGGTAATTTTGGAGATACAATTAAAAGAACCTTCAGCCTGCCTTATTGCGACATTCCCCATTTTCCAAAATCCACAGTTGCCAGCCATAAAGGCAACCTGATTCTTGGCCATCTTGGAGATAAAAAAGTAGCTGTTCTTCAAGGGAGGTTCCACTTCTACGAAGGCTATTCCACCAAAGAAGTTAGCTTTCCCATTCGGGTACTCTCCCTTCTAGGTGCCAAAACACTTATCCTTACAAATGCGGCAGGTGGTCTTAATCCGCTCTTTATTCCCGGTTCTATCATGGTCATGCGTGACCATCTCAATTTTCTTGGTGAAAACCCTCTGCGTGGACCAAATGTTGACAACTGGGGCCCACGTTTCCCCGATTTTTCCACCCCGTATCATCCTGGACTGATAAAGATTGCCCTGGATAGTGCAAGTCGGTGTAAAATCAATAGTGTTATAAGCGGTGTGTATGTCTGTATTCCTGGCCCAAGCCTTGAAACACCTGCTGAAACCAGATGGCTAAGGGAATGTGGTGCCGATGCAGTTGGCATGTCTTCTGTTCCTGAAAGTATTGTAGCAAAGCATGCCGGAATGGATGTTCTTGGTTTATCCATTGTTGCCAATGTAAATGATCCTGATCATTTTGAGCCCATCATCCTGGAAGATATCATTGCCACAGCAGAAGCCATGGAAGCAAAACTTGAGCGCTTGCTTATAGAGATAGCTGGACAAATATAATCTTTCCTTTGCCTTAAAACTTTCAACATGAAAAAAGTAGCAGATCTTATCATTTCGGGGAGTTATCTTCTGCCCGATGCCAGTCAAAAAAATCTCATTTTAAATGGTGCCATAGCGATAAACGATGACATCATTACAGCCATCGACACAAAAGAAATAATTTTTGCCGAGTTCAGCACTGACCATCATCTCCATACAGATCATGGTCTCATCATGCCTGGCCTTGTCAACACCCACACCCATGCTGCCATGGCATGTTTTCGTGGACTTGCTGATGATTTGCCGCTTATGACCTGGCTCAAAGAACATATCTTCCCTGTGGAAACCCGCTGGACACCTGAAATGATTTATCAATCCACCCTGCTCTCTTTAGCAGAAATGATCAAATCCGGGACAACCAGTTTTTGTGATATGTATCTCTTTTCCAAAGAGGTGGCACGTGCCACTGAGCAATCCGGTATGCGTGCCTGGATAGGTGAAGTTCTCTATGACTTTCCATCGCCGTGTTACGGTGAGTTGGAAAATGGCTTTTCGTACACGGACGAGCTTTTTGCGCAATATAAAAACCATCCGCTAATTTCGATCACTGCTGCCCCTCATGCCGTTTATACCTGCTCACCTGCACTGCTCACACGCCTTGGCAGAGTTGCACTGGACCACGATTCTCTTTACATAATTCATCTTTCCGAAAATGAAGCTGAAGTAAATAGTTGTAAAGAGCGGTACAACTGTAGCCCGGTTGAACATTTAGAACGTTTGGGTCTTCTTGGACCAAAAACTCTGGCTGCCCATTGCGTAATGCTTGATGATAAAGAAATCGAGATTCTTGCAGAACGCGAAGTTAAAGTATCCCACTGCCCGGAATCCAACATGAAACTTGCATCAGGCACTGCTCCGGTTGTTAAGATGCTGGAAGCCGGAGTCACCGTTGGAATAGGAACCGACGGGGCAGCGTCCAACAACGATGTGGATATGTTTGGGGAAATGAACAGTGTTGCCAAAATCCATAAAGTCTCACGCATGGACCCAACGGCTATGAGTGCAGGGCAAACTCTTCATGCAGCAACTCTTGCCGGGGCTGAGGCTTTAAATGGTGAGAAACAGACCGGTTCTCTTGAAGTCGGGAAAAAGGCCGACATGATTGTGTTAGATATGAACCAACCACACCTCACACCGCTCTATAACATTCCATCCCATCTGGTTTATGCTGCACGAGGTGCTGATGTCCTCCATTCAATCATTAACGGACGTGTTGTAATGCAATCACGAGAGTTGAAGACCCTTGATGAAAACAGGATTCTTGCTCAGATGCGTGAAATAGGGCTAAACGTTGCCAACCATGGAAAGGATTGACATTCTGGCATTTTTGCTCTACATTTAAGCTTCTGTAGATAAAACAACTAAAACCGGTGATGAACGGTAAGCCGGTACTATTTTCAGTACCTTATTAATTTTTCCCAAGGTACAAATCATGACATTATAAGAGGTATTAATATGTTTGGACTCGGTATGCCGGAATTGATTGTAATCTTGGTCATAATAGTCATTATCTTTGGTGCTGGTAAGCTTCCCGAGATTGGTTCAGGAATTGGTAAGGGTATCAAGAACTTTAAAGATGCCACAAAGAAAGAAGAAGCAAAAACAATTGACGATGACACCAAAGGTGACACACAGACCTGAGCCAGCAGATCATCGCAACTATCCACTTTTTTCGATTGGAGAAACCCATGTTTGGATTAGGAACCCCTGAATTAATAGTCATCTTAGGAATTGCGGTACTTGTTTTTGGTGGTAAAAAACTGCCTGAGATTGGTTCCGGCCTAGGAAAAGCCATCTCTTCTTTTAAAAAAGGCATTGGTGATATTGAAGAGGGCGGAAAAAATATCCTGGAAGATGTGCCCGGTGTAAAAGAAGTTTCTGCTGTAAAGGAAAAAGTTGATGCAATAAAAAATGTGGGAAAAATCCTTAAATGATTCATCTGTATTAATACATGGTGCCCTGCGGGCAGAAGGTATTCGGTATTCGATAACTGATAACTTCTGTCCTCAGGGCATCATGTTCTTAAAGAAGAAAAGCATCTCTTGGTTAACAAACTTCCCATCTAACAAAAAAGGTTCGCTATGGCAAACCGTCGTGACTATGAACGGTTTCTGATTCGTAAATACGCACTTCTTAAACTCGCCAATGGTGAAATAATCGAAGGACAAACCCGTGACATGAGTATGAGCGGAGCCTTTATTGAGTGTGAACCTGACATTGATTTGTCAGAGGGTACAGAATGTGCCATCAGGCTGATGCTTGATGCAGAAGACAAAGAGCTTACAACAGAAATATACGGCAATATCCGATTCAGCGATAGTGAAGGGCTAGGTTGTCATTTCCTGAAAGTAAATACTATCTATTACCAGTTCATCAGAGCACTCTATGACTGACCCCCCGTTTTTTTTTATGTAATCAGAAGAAATTAACACCTCCAAAGTAACTCGGCTCAACACCGCAGAACATCATGTTATCTTCTGAAAACATGACATCATTACAAATAAAAAACCGAGCCCAGAGGGCCCGGTTTTCCAATAACCCCCAGAGGGGGATGAAGATGCTTTTGCCCCCAGAGGGGGAAAAAGTCGAGTCGCCCCTTGCTTATTTTTGCCTCTTACGACAATTAATCTTTATTTTT
>JAFLJO010000089.1 GCA_022712975.1 Desulfocapsa sp. | reverse complement strand
TATTCAAATACTTTTCTAGATAGCAAGTGGTTACACGAAGGCGCCAGATGGCGGGACGACCACTTCAATTATGAAAAATGCAATACCAAATAGCACGGAACAACCAAGAGCAAGAAGCTTAGAGCCTGCCAATATCCGCAAGATAACAACAAATGAGAACGAAGGATTCCAGATTTATGTGCAGGGCAATGTAACGTACTAAATCACCGGCTGGCCATGGATTTAACGGAATGGTGGAGCGAGAGACGATGGTAGGTTAACATCCGAAAATCGGACGTGTGAGCCAGTCGGGTGCATTTTTTTGTTATATTGTTTCAGGTATTTAGGTTATTTGTTCTTAAATGTTGCAAATGCTTTACCATTTTAAATTATCATGTAAAGGCGTAAATTTTTCATTGTAACTCATTAAATAATCAAGATCTTTTTGGTTGAGTGGCATTGAATCTATAAAAATAACCATAAATTGCTGAAAACATGTCCAAATGCTTGATTTTGAAAAATGAGTAAGTTCCCATAAGCGTTTTTGTCTTGAAGAAATTCCATAACACATATTTTTTATTTCTACCTCATCCTCTTGATATGAAACAAGACTGCAATCTCTTATTGATTGGAATGTAGGATGAGTAAATTTAGATTTTTTTCCATAAAGATGGCCCATTAATTCTTGATGATTTTCTTGAGTTACTGAAGGGGAAAGTTCTGAGTACCATTTTGAAATTGCTTTTCTACATTTTGAATGGCTCGGAGAAATTCCCAGTCTAAACCATTTTTGTAAATCTAAGTTTCCGGTCTCATTAGGATTACTAATTATAAAATAATGTGCAACATCTAGTGTCTCATCTATTTCACGTAACATCGACCCAACATACCAGTATCCATTTTTTAAATTTTCAACTAGGCAAGAAATAGTAGCAATGGCTTTTGAAAATAATAAATATGCTGCTAATACAGGGCTTTCGACACCATGTTTTTCAACTATTTCTTTAAACTTTTGATGTAGTTTGATTAAATCATTAATGAAATCGGTATATAAATTTAAAAGGTCTATACGTTCTTTTTGATAAAAGTTAATTTTGCTAGTAGTTTCATTTTCAATTTCATAATTTTCAGCTTGCATGGAATTTTTAAATTTTGATAGATAATTTTCTTTTTTGGAACATTCATTTAAATAAGAATTTAGAATAGCCTTTTCATTCATATAGTTTCTGCCAATTTCTGGGCTATCTTCTTTTACCCATAGCAAAAAATCATTATCTAAAATACCAAGAGCAAAAGCCGCATCCTCTAGTGAAACATAGTAGTCTTTAGGTTTGCTCATTAATATTTCCTCGTAGAACATCATGCCCTGCGGGCAGAAGGTATTCGGTAACTGACATAGGAATAGTTCCCACAGTAACTTTAATTTTCCGATACATAAATATAACGTTTTAAATCACCGGCTGGCCATGGATTAATATGCCAATTGGGGGCGTAGCAAAATCTTGGATAAACCTCCAAAGATCGCGCGTGTGAGCCAGTCGGGTGCATTTTTTTGTTATGTGTTTTTATTTCTTTTGAAACTGACTGATTACTTAATAATACCAAGTACTTCTAGAACATTTTCTTTTGATATGTAAGATTGGTTATGACTTCATCAACACGTAATATGCTATAGTTTTCAGTTATTATTTGTCCATATTGGTCTATGTGTTCATGTATTTGGACCAGTCCTTTTATAGAGTCTCCTGGTAATACCGATATTCGTTGTTTGTGAAAATCATTAAGCCATTTTTGGTCTTCTATTTTCACAGGGATAGCTTTAGAGCCAATTTTCATTTCCCACTTTGATTTACCTAGAAAATCGGGCTTTTTCACTTTTAGAACTATTTCCCTTCGACTTTTAACAATTTGTTCCGTGAGTAATGTTTCTATTTTTTCTGTTGGTAGATTAAACTGCTTATTTATTGAAATCTCACCCTGTTCTGCAATAATGGTGGCAAGGTCTCCAGTCATTAATGGTGAGACGGCCTCGCTAACCTTTTTTATATTTTCTAGTAACAATATGCCAGGAATAGGGCTGTAAGAGGGAAGATATAAAATATCCACTTCACGGGCAAGAGCCAACAACTCTTCATTGAATTGATCGATCTCATCGAGACTTTCAATTGTCTTTTTATTTTCGAGAAATTCTATAAGCTTATACTTGCCCTTAACCAGAAAACGACCAGCTAGTTTTTTCCAATTCAGTTCTTTTAACGCTGCATCGTCTATTTCCTTAAGTATACTGGCAATACGTGTTTTTAGTGACCCCGTTGTGATTTCTTCGAGGATAATTGTTGGTTTTAAATCAACGGAGATTATTCTTGCTAAATTCCTATCAAATTCTTTGAAAGCCAATATTAGTCCTGACATTGTATCGAAGACTCTTTCGGGATTTTCAGTTCCTTTTTGGTAGTCTATTTTTATGCAATAGTCAGAGTTCATTAGATATTGGCCTTAATTTTTTTTGCACATAACGTTACGTATCACTGGAAACAAGCAGAATTACCGACCAACTTAATACGAAGATATGAGTTGAAATTTAACTGGAAACTTGGCTTGAAAACCGCGCTGCTTGTTTTCCAGTGAATACACTTGTTGGACGGAGCCGCTACGCGGAAGCAAAACAACACCAGCGCAAATAAATTATTGAAATATTGTATCATCCTAGCCGATTATGGAAATAGATAACACACCAGTGTTTATCTTAAACCTAATCTCAGGAGGATACCATGA
>JAFLJO010000047.1 GCA_022712975.1 Desulfocapsa sp. | reverse complement strand
GAATAAGCGATGCGGCAGTATCGCAGACAAGCCGGAGGTTGGCTTTGAAAGCCAAAGAAGATCAACAACTAAAGAAGATGATAAGCGGGCTGGAAGTTATATTGGACGGTGTTGGATGTTGAGACCTGACCCTTATTCTTTTTCGCAAAGTTGTGATTTTTGCAATTCGTTTCACTCATTGAAAAAATCACAACTTTGTAGGGTGAAAAAGCAGCACATCGCTAACAACAAACAGGAGCTGGAATTTTAATATATTGAAGCAATAAGAAACCGGACAAGATAATTGTCGCGAACCGGACAAAGTAATTGACATTTAATACCCAGGGGCCGAAATGAAACTGCCGTATTTGTGCCATTTCCGTTTCCTGCAAAATTAGACGAAATCAAAGACACATTAACCGGCATGGTCACCTGTTTAATCAGCGTATCACCAGCATCGAAAACTCTATTAGAATTAGTATCGGAAAACACAGTATAACCACCTGTCATTCCAGCAGGTACGTAGCCCCCAATGTTAAACTCTACGCAAACTTTTGTTCTTCGTTTTACTGCCTCAAGTTTAGCCATTTGGAAATGTATCTGAAGACTACGCACAGCAGCATTCAGTCGGTAATTGGGCAGCCACGAAAGGAAATTAGGGATGGCGATGGCTGTCAAAACAGTAAGCAGCGCAAGCACCACTATTATTTCCGTTAATGTAAAGCCATGGCACTTGAGTGTTGGTTTCAATTGGCTCCTTTGTCTCAACAGATGGTTGGTGCTGACGCCATGGGTAAAGAAAATACTTTCGAGAAACTGAAATTTGTAAACACCCACCCCTTGTTTCCATACTCACGTGTTGGAGTGCATGCAGAAGCCCACTCGAACCCAGTTCGTAATTCTACCTAACCAATAATACGCTTGTTAGTGGAAGAATTAAACAGAGAACTCTCGATTCAGAAAAGAACAGATTTAATAGAGATTTAATAGTGGTCTGACCCCTATTTACTTCTATTTACTTTGCTCAACCATTCCTCCATCTGTTTATAAAAAAAGTTTACAAAAAGTGTGTTTTTTAAAGTTTTTTATTATTGGTAAGAAAAATGTTATCAGCTATTAGCTGCAGGATGAGAGAAAAGTTTTTGGTATCTATCTGATAACATATCTATTTGTCCATTTGTTTTTAGTTTGGCTCGTGTATTGCAATGAAGATGGCAGCAAAACCGAAATAACAGGAGAATTGTTTTTATGGCAAACAAAAAAGAATATGGTTTTACATTAATAGAATTGATTGTTGTTGTTGGTGTTATTGGAATTATGGCTGCAGTTGCTGTGCCGGGTTTTCTGTCCTGGTTGCCAGATATTCGCCTTAAGGCTGCTGCTAGGGATTTATATGGTGCCTCAATGCTCGCAAAGGGGGAGGCAGTTAAGCGTAATCGCAATTGTGCACTGACGTTTAATCAGCAAATAGGTGCAACGACATATGTTTATATTGTGTTCGAAGATTCAGATGGAGATTGTGAATATGATGCTGGTGAACTTCTTTTGAAGCAGGTTCAACAATGGCCCCGACAGGTTATGCTTGATTTGGCGATGGGGGGAGGTGATGGGGTGTCTTATACCAACAATGATGATGGAAATCCAACCATTGTATTTCGTTCGAATGCTATCCCCACTGGGAATGGAGGAGGATTTGCAAACGGATCAGTTTTTCTGACAAATACGAATAATAGGTCTTTAAGTGTTGTAATTAGTAGTTCAGGAAATATTTCCATTCAATGAGTACGTGAACATGAAACAGAATAAATCAAACAAATCATTTGTTACAGTTTCAGAGTCCCTAGGATTTACCTTGGTCGAACTGATGATTGCCATGTTCATTTCTGGAATTATAGTCAGTGCTATTTATTCGGCCTATATTGTGCAACAGCGTGTATATACTAGCCAGGAACAGGTTGCTGAAATGCAACAGAATATTCGTGCAGGTATGGATATTTTAAGAAGAGAGCTTAGGATGGCTGGTTTTGATGGGGCACAAAATGTTACACATCCTTCTTGTGATGTCGGAGCTGCTAGTAGTGTAGCTCCGGGCATATTGACACTCACACCAGGGCAGATTGATTTTTCCATGGATTTAAACATGGATGGTGACTGTGCTGATATCAATGAGAATTTAACGTACTCTCTGTATGTGACAGCTAGTGGGGTATCGGCGCTTGGGAGAAGAGATAATAATAATGCTTTAGGTAGCCAGGCAGTCGCAGAGAACATTACAGCACTAGAATTCCAGTATTTAGACTCATCTGGAACTGTTATACCCCCCAGTGGCACTGCTGGTGACGTGAGGGAGGTACAGGTCTCTTTGTTAGCTCGTGCTGGTAGAATTGATCGGAGTTATACTAATACAGTAGTTTACACTCCATATTCCGGAGTTCCATGGGATTTGAATGGAGCTGCTGTTGGCAATGCTGCAAACGATAATTTTCGTCGTCGCATACTTCTAACTACAATTCGAGGAAGAAATCTTGGGATATAAATCGATGAAAAAGATAGCTGAACAAGATGGATTTACTCTTATTGAAGCTTTAATAGCCATGCTGGTGCTGACCATAGGAATTTTAACTCTTTCTAGCATGCAGATTAGTGCTATTAAAGGCAATTCTACAGCAAATAGCTTGACCATGGCTTCATCTGTAGCTACGGATTGTTATGAACGTTTGATGAGTGTCGAATATGATGATGCAAAAATGGATGATACTGCTAATGCTAATCCTCATAGTTCTGCAGATTTTCCCACTACTCTGCCTCTGACTCTGCCACCTGGAGTCACTTCTGTTAGCTGGAGTGTGCAAGAATGGGTGGTCGGAGATGGTGATAATGATGGTGATGGCCAGACGGATGAACCCGACGAAGTCGGGGTCAAGGCTGTCACGCTCTCTGTCAACTATAATGATAAGGCTATTGCTAAAGTACTCACTGTGAATTTCTACAAACATGGGCTTTTCTGATGGAGGATAAGACGATAAAGGTGGAAAAAAATCAAGATGGTTTTGCCCTTATAACTGCAATGATCATGATGGTTGTCTTAACGTTGCTTGGCATGGCAGCAACCAATACAGCCATAATGGAACTTAATATTGCCGGCAATGAAAGACAGGCGTCTCAGAGATTCTATACCGCTGATAGTGGTTGGAAACAGGGAGGATCGTTTTTGAATAATACTGCTACTCCACCACCGACAGTAAATCAAACAAACAACAATGCAGGTACAACGATAGATTGGGGAAGTGAATATTATCAGATTGTTCGGAATTTTGGAGATGGAGCTGATACCGAACTTAATGATGATTTTCCTGCTAACTCACAAGATGGCACGATTGCAACTGTTCCGTATTGGTATCGAGTACTCTATCAGAAAGATACGAAAGCTATACAATTTGGTCCAAATTACCGTGATTTTCAATATGGCATAAACTGTAGTGCTGAGGGAACCGTTGAAGTAGAAACCCAAGTAAAAAAGGTATTCCGAGTTGGTTATTGAGAGTGACGCCAAGAAAAAAGAGAAAAAGGAGTAAGCAGTGATGAAGAAAACAAAATTACAACGAGTTCTGCTCTGTTTTTGTTGTATGGCATTGGTTATTTGTTCAATTGCGGCAGATGAGGCTGAAGCACTTTGTCCTATTGATCCTAATGGGACGTATATTGAGGCGGAGCA
Organism: Desulfocapsa sp.; assembly: GCA_022712975.1. GTDB lineage: Bacteria > Desulfobacterota > Desulfobulbia > Desulfobulbales > Desulfocapsaceae > Desulfocapsa. Next base: position 7,388 of record JAFLJO010000047.1, on the reverse strand, counting down.
TTTTACCGGTTCATATAATTTGGATGGTACCCCAGACTCTAATGATGTATTTAACGTGGTTAGTGATGCTAATGCCAATAGTGGTCAGGTGCTGGAAACCGGTTCTGGTGGGTATGCTAATAACAATCCAGGTAAAGAAGTAAAAGAATATGAAGTGACTTTTACTACAGCAGGTGATTACCATTTCTGGATGCGGGGTGAAGGGTATAGCGGAAGCCAGGACTCTATGTTTTTCTTTGTCGACAGTGACAACGACAATGACAATGATGTCGATTTATGGAGAGCATGGAATTTTGGAGGTATTAATAATAGTTACATCTGGACTTCATCAATGCAGGTCGGTGCAAATGTTATTACTATTCCTACAGTCGGGACATATAGAATTAAAATTGCCATGCGGGAACCTGACACGAGAATTGACGGGTTTTATTTAACGCAAGGCGGTGAAACTCCGACGGATGCAACTGTTCCTGCAATGGTAACTACTTTCGATCCTCGGACTAATTGTCCGGGATCATATTGGACATCGGATCCGCAGTCACTTGGTCCCACCTGTTTCGTTGGATTTGACGCAGCACCAATGTCTTTTGATTTGACTAACATCGGGGAGCCTGATTCGGCTGATGCAACGGTCACCAGTGATCAGAGTTGGGCTGTGGTCGGAAATGGTACTGTACCGGTGTTGAATACAGATGGTACCTATACAGTAAATGTGAGCTTTAATACTTCTGCACTTGCCATAGGAACCCATCAGGCAGAATTGACAGTAACCGGCGTTGCCCATAACTCACCTTTTAGGATTCCTGTGACTCTGTTGGTTAAAGGTGCTCCTACTTCGGCTGCCTGTGGAGAGATTCCACTTTATGCACAAAACCTGGTTAATCCTGCTATCATGGTGCAGCTGGATACTTCAGGTAGTATGAGTACTTCTATGACCATTGCTCAAAGTGCAGATCAGGACACACCGGATTTGCAAGCAATTGTTCAGGAGATCATAGGTCGTACAGATTGGGTAGAGAATAATGCTATAGCTTTTATAGTCAGTGGAACAGGAGTGCGGCGTGCCTGGTCTTTTGACGGTGATCCTGCTGATGCACCAAAACTGACAATAAAATATAATGATGCTTCAACAGGAAATGAAGTGACAGTGGAGAGAACCATTCTCTTTTCTGATGATGATGTACAGGTTGGTAGTAGTAGCCTTAACACCAACGAAAATTTTCTGGAATTAGGCCGATCTGGTGAACCGGTTGGCTTGCGTTTCGGAGCTATCAGTGTCCCTCATGGCACGATTATTTCAGAGGCCATATTGAGCTTTACTGCATATCAAGGCGATACTGCTACTACCTCTTTAACTATTAAGGGTGTTAATGAGGATGATGTGCTTAATTTGACCGATCTGACAACTGCCTCCCCGACAACAAATTCAGTAGCATGGTCTCCAGGGAGTTGGGCGGAATCCATGAGTCGAATAAATATTGCAGAGGACGTCCTGAAGGAGGTTTTTCTTGATCGCAGTATTGCCTGGGGTTTTGCTACTTGGGCTGGTGGAGATGGTACTTCTGGAGATGATAATAATGCCCCTGATTACTACACCAATTATCGCATTGGAGTGCACGGACATGATCAGGCTCATCAAGATAACCTCCAGGCGATAGCAGATGATGGATCTCCTTCAGGATGGACTCCTCTTGCCCCTTCAATGAGGGGAGGTTTGGAGTACTTCAAGGGCAACAGGTCAGATGCTCATTATAATGAACCCTATTCTATGCTTTCCTGTCAGCCTCGTATTGTAATTATGGTTACCGATGGATTTGGAAACACTGGCACCGATAATACAAAGATTGATGCTGTCGTTGATGACTTGATCGCAGAAGGTGTGAGTGTGGTAGCAGTTGGTTTTGGTTTGACCAATGCTACACAGCTACAACGAATAGTTGATAAGATGCAGGCGGCAGGAGAAGCAGACGATGAGGATTATCTCTACCACCTGCATAATGTAGATCCTAATGATTCAGACAAGTCGGTTCCGTTTATGGCTCAGAACCGGAAAGAATTTATTGATGCCATGAACAATATTGTCAGCAATGTAAAGGCTCAAGCGTTTCATGGTTCGTCCCCGGCACCAACGACATCAGCAGATAATGGAGAGGTTTTATTGATTGCTTCTTTTGATGCATCTGATTGGACTGGTAACATTTCGGCTACTAAGTTTGATCCTTTTACAGGGGCACTCGAAGCAACTCATCTTTGGGAAACCAGGGATGTGATGCCAGCCTCAATTAATGGTTTTATTTATGACAGTGTGGCTACCGGGTATGTCAGCCCTTACACTGATGCTTCAATTGTAAATGATAACTTTCTTTGCAAACCAATGGGGGATATTATTAACTCTACTCCTGCAATTGTAGGTAACCCGCCCTTTTATTATAACTTTGATTCATATTTGAATTTCAAATATAACGTTGAGGTAAGGGCTAGAGATACAATCGCTTATGTGGGTGCAAACGATGGTGCTCTACATGCTATTAATCTCGCAGATGGTGAAGAGAAATGGCGTTTTTATCCAGCCAGTGTACAAAGTAAAATGTCATTTACAGAATCAAAAGACGATATGTGCTCACCCGCATATTGTCATAAATTTCTTCTGGATGGTTCTCCGGAACCTGCGGATATTTTTGTGGATGCAGCAAATGGCTGGAGAACTATCCTAACTACAGGACTGGGCAAAGGAGGAAGCGCATTTTTCACACTGGATGTAACATATGGCGAAGATTTTGATGAACCGGATAAAACTGTTAACAGTAGTCTATTAAAGGTGGCTTCGACATTTCTCTGGGAATTCACGGCTACAGATGATTCTGAGTTAGGTTTTGCAACTTCCTTGCCGACTATAGCGAGGGTAAATGCTGCCAGTGCAGGTGCTGCTGATTGGGCAACATATTTTGGATCGGGGCGTGCTTTAAATGAGATCGATCAGATTGATAAGGAAGCATATCTTTTTGCTGTTAAGAGCTGGGATAAAAGTTCACTTTGGCTGGATGCTTCTGTTGCATCAACCTATCATGTTAAGTTGTCTGCAACTGAACTGAAAAATGATGTACCGTCACCACCCCTTGTTGTTGATACCCAGGGCGATGGTTATATTGCAGACAGAGTATATCTGGGGAATTTGTATGGCGATATGTACAGGATAAAAGACATTGGTTTTGATGACCAACCAGTATCCGAGCTATTATTTGACTCAGCAAGAACTGACCACAAGTCACCTGTTACGGCTAAGGCGGGATTTGCATATACCGAAAATGATGGGGACGTCTGGATTTATTTTGGAACAGGTAAGTATGTTGATCAGATTGATAAATTTACGATTGATCAACAGTATTTCTACGGTTTATTTGATGCAGGGGCTGCCACTTCAACTGCTTATATACAGACTGCTCTAGTGCGGATGAAGACTCATATTGTAGAGGCGTATGCCGTGGATGAAGACGGGAATAAGGTTGATTTAGATGGGAATGGGACAGCAGGCGACTCTGGTGACTTGAGAAAGTACCGTACACTGACTTGCTCATCCACTATTGCAGATAGTGACGGCCGATGCAATCCAAGTAATCTTTCATGGGTGAATGAACTGGTAATCCCTGGCACAGGTGGAAGCGAGCGTGTAATCTCTCAACCACTGATCGTTTCTGGGATTACATTTTACGCTACTTTCATTCCTGATGGTGATGTATGTGAAGGAAATGGTGACACATGGCTTCTTGCTGTTGATTCAGAGACTGGAGAATTTCTCGATAAACCGGTTTTTGATCTGAATGAAAATGGCGATTTTGATTCAGGGGATACAGTAGTTACTAATGGAGGTGGTATCCAGAAAGTATCTGGTATTTATGTAGGATCTGGTAAACCATCCGGGGAGATTGCCATACATAATGATATTTTATTTGTGGGAACCACAGGACAGGCTCCTAAAGCAATTAAAGTAAATTTACCTTTGATGCGGGCAAAATTGAAATCTTGGCGCCAGGTGTTTAATTGACAGGTAACAGGTAGATACTTCTTTTTTAACGCTTGAGGTTTTAAATTTCTATTACGAGGACTATTATGATGCGATATAGAACAATTACTTTCCTGTTGCTATTCTTCACTCTGTTACCTTTAGGAAACTCCTTTGGTGATGAATTACCAGAAGGGTATACCGAAGTTGTTGATCTTGTGTATGAGTGGAGCCCACAAGGGAACGCGATTCAGGTTGGAGACTATATGATTTCTGATTTAGGTAGTGTCTGGTCGGATACAGGTGATGGAAACGTGGTTATGGTCGGTAAAAGTGCTATAAACCAGGGTGGTCTGGTAAAAGCTTTGCTGATAGATAAAGATGAAAATGGCTTTTGGCTTGCTGATAGAATTATAGTTTTTTCAGGGAAAGGGGTAGATTCTGCAATGAAGGGATTAGCTGAGACCAAAAAAGAGCAACTTGTAAGCACTCAAGAAAGTAGTGTTGAAACTAAAGATACACTTCCCGATCGTCCATCAGAAGAACCATTTTTGGAAGATGGAGTTTGGAAGAATTGATTTAACCGGTTTCCCCAGGTGGATATATTTTAGTACACCTGGGGAAGTTCATTCGCTGGTCACTTCAAAACCAATTCTGGCAATTCCCTTTTTCACAACCTCCGCATTAACATCCCCCTCATAGCTAGCCTCAGCATTCTCAAGATTCACTTTAACACGTGATATCCCCGGAATTTCTTCCAAAGCTTTTTTGACTGATGCTACACAGTGGGGGCAGCTCATTCCTTTGATTGATATTGTGGTCATCGGTCTCTCCTTGGTTGAATTCTTGTGTTTATTCTTTTTATGTATACATTCTAGAAGGGAATTCAAGAATAAGTTTGCATATTCCTTCATCCTGAATGGTGATAGGGAGAGATAATGAAAGAATTGAAATTAGCTGTAAAAGGAATGCATTGCGCCTCCTGCTCCAGCCGTATTGAAAATGTTGTGGGCGGCATGGAGGGTGTGGAAACGGCAGCTGTAAATCTAGCTTCTGAAACCATGGAGCTTCACTGGGATGATAGTGAGCACAGTTTTGCAGAAATTGCAGAACGTGTCAGCGGTCTGGGCTTTGAGCTTGAGGCCATAAGTGCTCAGCAGGATCTTTTTAAGAAAAACAGAGCTGAGACTGCGGCACGTCTGGCAATTATGAAGAAGAAGCTGATCTGGTCAATGCTTCTTGCCATTCCTTTGTTTACTATTTCTATGGGTGAGATGATAGGCCTGACTCTTCCCGGTATTATAAATCCACACTCTCACCCGGGGAATTTCGCTTTTATCCAGTTTGTTCTTGTTGTCCTCATAATGTTTCTTGGACGTAATTTTTATATCAATGGTATCCCGGCGCTTCTTCGTCGGGTACCTAATATGGACTCGCTCATCGCTGTTGGCACAGGAGCTGCTTTCATCTATTCAACCTGGAATATGATAGAAATATTTCTCGGAGTTGATATACACATGAAGGCCATGAATCTTTATTTTGAATCTGCCGGTGTTCTGATTGCCCTGGTTTCTCTTGGTAAATATATGGAGACCCGTTCCAAATCACATACCTCCGATGCCATATCAAAACTTATGCAGCTTACACCCGAAACAGCAATCCTGCTGGTGGGAGCTGAGCTGACACAAAAAGAAATTCCTGCTGAGAAACTTAAGGTGGGGGATCTGTTCCTGATTCGTCCCGGAGATCGAATTCCTGTTGATGGCCAAATACTAAAAGGGAACAGTGTGGTTGATGAATCCATGCTCACAGGAGAGAGCCTGCCGGTCTCAAAAAAGGAAGATGATACTGTTATTGGAGGTACACTAAATAGTAATGGGGTGCTTCATGTTGAGGCACAACAGGTTGGGCAGGACACCATGCTGTCGAGGATAGTAAGGCTTTTGTGCAGGATGCGCAAGGATCGAAGGCTCCAATCGCGAATATGGCCGATAGAATCAGTCTCTATTTTGTGCCTGTTGTAATGTGCATTGCAGTGCTTACAGGGCTTGCCTGGTATTTTATAGGCAATGCTGATTTCTCAACGTCCCTTCGTTTCTTTATCGTAGTCCTGGTGATTGCCTGTCCCTGTGCCATGGGGCTTGCGACACCAACTTCTATTATGGTCGGTACCGGTAGAGGTGCTCAACTTGGAGTCCTTGTGAAGAGTGGTGAAGCACTCGAACTCGCCGAAAAGGTCGAAGTTGTGGTCTTTGATAAAACCGGAACGCTTACCCACGGAAAACCAAAACTTACAGACATTCTGACTGTGGAAAAAGGGGTAAGTAGTGATGAATTCCTTTTGCTTGCCGCATCCTGCGAACAAAATTCAGAACATCCCATAGCTGTTGCTCTTGTAAAGGGTGCAATTGATAAAAATCTTACCCCGGTGCAACCCAAATCTTTTGATGCGATACAGGGGAAAGGTATAGAGGGGCAGGTGGATGGAAAAAGTATATTGCTCGGGAATAAACAGTTGTTGGAAGATAAAGGTATCAGTGTAACTGTCATGGATGCAAAAGTTGCTGAGTTATCAGCCCAGGGAAAAACAGTCCTGTTCCTTGCTGTTAATAAAAGCTTTGTAGCCATATTTGGCGTTGCGGATACTTTGAAAGATGAAGTACCGGAAGTAGTTGAACGCATGCAGGAGATGGGGGTACGGTTAATTATGCTCACCGGTGATCAGGAAACAACCGCCCGTGCCATTGCCGACCAGGCAGGTTTAACGGAAGTGATTGCAGAAGTCTTACCTGATAAAAAAGCGGATGTGATTAAAAAGTTACAGACAGACGGCCTCAGGGTTGCCATGGTTGGAGACGGTATCAATGATGCTCCGGCACTTGCCCAGGCTGATATCGGTATTGCAATGGGAACCGGCATTGATATCGCCATCGAATCAGGTGATGTGGTTATTATGAAAGGCAACCTTGACGGTGTAATAACGGCTCTTGCACTTTCACGGGCTGTAATGCGTAATATACGCCAGAATCTTTTCTGGGCCTTTGGCTATAATGTAGTCGGGATACCAGTCGCCGCAGGAGTACTTACCCTGTTTGGAGGACCTGCACTCAACCCAATGATTGCGGGGGGTGCAATGGCGCTCAGTTCTGTGTCTGTAGTGTCTAATGCCTTGCGTTTGCGGTTCTTCAAAGCGTAAAAAAACTTGATTATGACTATGGTTATGACTATAGTCGTGATATGGTTGTTGAAAGTCGAATACATTAGAGGAGGGAGTACTGTGCAAACAATGAAAGCATCTGAATTTAAAGCAAAATGCCTGCATTTAATGGATCAGGTAAATGAAACCGGAGAGGAAATTGTTATCACAAAAAACGGTAAACCGGTTTCC
>JAFLJO010000055.1 GCA_022712975.1 Desulfocapsa sp. | reverse complement strand
CTTGAGATTCCCGGTATCTCCATGGATGAGCGGGATCGTAACTTTTATTATGATTATTTTGTAAAAAAACATGATCGTAATCCCACCATTGTTGAAATCATGGATCTGAATAATGCCAACTCTGAACATTCCCGACACGGTTTTTTTCGCGGCCATCAGGTGATTGATGGAGAAAAACAGGACGCAACACTTTTTGAGTTGGTTATTGAAACCTTAAACCAAAACCCCAAGGGGAGTCTGGTGGCGTTTAAGGATAATTCAAGTGTGGTGGAGGGACATGATATCCACACCATTCTGCCGCAGACACCGGGGCTACCCTGTGCTTTAAAGGCAAGCGATGTACGTTACCATATGCTCCTCACCGCAGAAACCCATAACTTCCCTACAGGTGTAGCGCCTTTTCCGGGTGCCGAGACTGGATCGGGGGGCCGTATTCGTGACGTCCAGGGAACCGGAAAAGGTGGTTTTGTCATAGCTGGCACCACCGGCTACTGTGTGGCGAATTTGCATATCCCCGGTTACACCCTGCCTTGGGAAAATTCATACCAATGTCCTGATAATCTGGCATCGGCTCTTGAGATTGAGATTGAGGCCAGTAACGGTGCTTCCGACTACGGCAATAAATTCGGTGAACCCATGATTCAGGGGTTCACCCGTTCCTTTGATCTGCGTCTTGAAAATGGTGAACGCTGGGGCTTTCTAAAACCGATCATGTTCACTGGTGGTATCGGGCAGATTGATGACAGGCATACTGATAAAGATAAAGAGAAGAAGGGAATGAAAATCGTTCAGGTGGGCGGCCCTGCCTACCGAGTCGGTTTTGGAGGCGGTGCTGCATCGTCCATGCTCCAGGGTGAAAACACCCTGGAACTTGATTTCAATGCCGTGCAGCGTGGCGATGCTGAAATGGAACAGAAGATGAATCGTGTCATTCGCGCCTGTAATGAAATGGGTGATAAAACCATCATCGATGTTATCCATGATCAGGGTGCCGGCGGGCCTGCCAATGTTTTAAAAGAGCTTGTTGAGCATTCCGGTGGATATATCGATATCCGAAAAATACGTGTTGGCGATCCCACCATGTCGGTGCTTGAAATTTATGTGGCTGAGTATCAGGAGCGAACCGGTTTTCTTATCAGTCCTGAAAATATTGAGCAGTTCCAGGCAATTTGTAAGCGGGAAAAAGTAGGTTGTGAAGTACTTGGTGAAGTGACCGGTGACCTACAGTTTGTGGTTCATGATGAACTTGATGGTTCCACGCCAGTAGATATTGATCTTTCGGAACTGCTAGGCGATATTCCAGTGAAAACTTTTGAGGATAATCGCCTCAATCCTCAGTTACAGCCATTGGATTTGCCCGATGATTTGAGTGTGGCTGATGCTCTTCATGATGTATTGCGACTGCTTTCTGTCGCTTCCAAACGCTTTCTTACCAACAAAGTTGATCGTGCTGTTACCGGGCTTATTGCCCAGCAGCAGTGTTGTGGTCCATTGCAGCTCCCGGTGAGTGATGTGGCAGTGGTTGCCCAGTCTCATTTCAGTATCAGCGGCGGTGCGACTGCCATCGGCGAGCAAGCCATCAAGATGCTTGTTGATCCGGCTAAAGGAGCCAGAATGGCAGTGGGAGAGTCTCTTACTAACCTTGTATGGGCGGGCATCGATGATCTGGAACAAGTGAAATGTTCTGCCAACTGGATGTGGGCTCCTAAGCTGCCGGGTGAAGGTGCGGCTCTTTTTGATGCTGTCAAAGGCATGTGTGATGCCATGGTAGCTATTGGCATGGCCGTTGATGGTGGGAAGGACAGTCTTTCCATGGCCACCATGGTGGGTGATGAAATGGTTAAATCACCCCGTCAACTTGTTATATCAGCTTACGCAGCCATGAGTGATATCACTAAGGTTGTTACACCTGATTTGAAACAGGCAGGTAGTTCATCGCTGCTCTTGGTTGATCTTGCCAACGGAAAAACCAGGTTGGGTGGTTCGGCACTGGCTCAGACCAGATCCCGCCTTGGTAACGACTGTCCTGACATGGATGATCCACAAGTTGTAAAGCAAGCCTTCCTTGCGATTCAGGAGGCCGTTAGAAAAGATTTACTTGCAGCAGGACATGATCGAAGTGACGGAGGGCTGATTACCACGGTTCTTGAAATGGCATTTTCCGGAAATTGTGGTTTGAATCTTGATCTGCAATCAACAGATTCATCACTTGCTACTCTGTTCTCCGAGGAGCTGGGGCTGGTTGTTGAATGCGCAGATGAAAATTTGACTACTATGCAACAGGTCTTTGCAAACCATAATGTAGCCTCCGTGCTTATAGGACGGAGTACAGAGGAGAAACAGATCCAGATTCGGATAAATGGTGAGACAGTGCTGGATGAGGACATGCGAAAGCTACGCGCAACCTGGGAAGAGACAAGCTATCAGCTTGAACGACTCCAGACGAACTCAGATTGTGCGGATCAGGAAAAGAAAAACTGTTACGATCGTAAAGGGCCTGCCTATACTCTCAGTTTTACGCCTGAGCCAGCACCGGCAGAACTCTTAACAAAAGCAGATAAACCTAAAGTTGCCATCCTTCGTGATGAAGGGTCTAACTCTGATCGTGAGATGAGTTCGGCTTTTTATGCCGCAGGTTTTGAACCTTGGGATATCACCATGAGTGATCTCTTGGCTGGTCGAATCACACTGGATGGTTTTAGAGGCCTTGCCGCAGTCGGAGGGTTCTCTTATGCCGACGTGCCTGAATCTGCCAAGGGCTGGGCTGCAACTATTCGCTTTAATGACACATTAAAAAATATGTTCCAGGAGTTCTTCGAACGTCCCGACACCTTCAGCCTTGGTATCTGTAATGGTTGCCAGCTCTTTGCTCTCCTTGGGCTGGTTCCCTGGCAAAACATAGAGGCAGAGAAACAGCCCCGGTTTATTCATAATCTGTCGGGTCGTTTTGAGTCTCGCTGGAGTACAGTAAAAGTTGGCAAAAGCCCTGCTCTCATGCTGAAGGGTATGGAAAATCTGGTTTTTGGTATTCACGTCGATCACGGGGAAGGATATCTTTCATTTCCCGATAGCGCAGTAAAAGAAAGGGTGCTTGCAGAAAATCTTGCTCCACTATGCTATGTGGATGATGATGGAAACGCTACAGAATCCTACCCATTTAACCCCAATGGCTCGCCTGACGGGCTGGCCGCTCTCTGTTCACCCGACGGACGCCACCTCGCTATGATGCCTCATCCAGAACGGGTTTTCCTTGCTTGGCAGGCACATTATCTACCCGAAGACATGAAGGATTTAAAAGTTTCACCTTGGATGCAGATGTTTCGAAATGCCTATGCATGGTGCCAGGAAGAAAAGTAATTATTACAGTAAGAAACTATGGAACTGTACTGGAGAAAGTATAGCTTTGTTCAAGCTATTTAGTTCCCGTGTCTATAGAGTTGAGTTCTGAAGGGGTTTGAAAAAAATGTAGCAGGGGAAAATTCTATTCTACTGATGGCTTCCAATTGTTTTGTTTAATCCATTTTGACAGTGTCTGATAGTGATTGAGTCCCAGGAGTTTTGCCGCTACTGTTACTTTGTTGTTGGCTTTATCGAGAGCTCGTTTGTAGTGATGTGCCTTGAATTCCTCTATTAATAAATTAATTTCAAAATCATTCCCCAAAAGTTTTTCCATTATATCTTCGTTCTTTTGGGCATTGGCCGGCAGCGGCAATAACGATTCGCGTATAACATCACCGCTTATAATGTTTCCTGTAGTCCACACCATTGCACGAGTCAGCGTGTTTTGCAATTCCCTGACATTTCCAGGCCACGGATGATTTCGCAGAACATTTTCCGCCTCTGCTGCTATGGTTTTCTTTTCATATCCCGGCACGTCCTTACAGTCTTTGTTGATTTGTTGCAAAAAATGTTCAGTGAGCAGGCTGATGTCTTCAGCTCGTTTGCGCAGGGGTGGCAGTTTAAGAACAATCACAGCAAGTCTGTAAAAAAGATCTTCTCTGAATAAACCATCTCCGACCTCGTCAATCAGGGTTCTATTAGTCGCGGCGATAATGCACAGATCAACGGCTTTGCTTTCTGTTGCTCCGATGGGTTTTACTTCAAGTTCCTGTACCGTACGCAGGAGTTTTACCTGCATATTTTTTGGCAATTCTCCAATTTCATCAAGAAAAATTGTGCCTCTATGGGCTGCCTCAAAATGCCCAATTTTTCTTCCTGTTGCTCCTGTAAAAGAACCCTTTTCGTGCCCGAACAATTCAGATTCTATCAATTCTTCCGGGATTGCTCCGCAGTTGATGGCGATAAACTTTCCTTCTCGTGCGCTGGTTTTGTGTATGGCACGTGCAAAAAGTTCTTTTCCTGTTCCAGATTCTCCTTCGATTAAGACAGGTAACGAATGGATTGCTACGCGTTGGGCACGATGAATTGTTTCTTGCATAATCCGGCTACGATGGATGATATCTTTAAAGTAAGGCGCCTCAATAGGAATACCTGCCGCCAATCGTTTAAGATTGTTTTCTGTTTGTTTATAGTACTCCGGAAGGAAATCAGCAGAGATGGCGAAAGGAATATCAACTTCTTTAACGCCATGTTTCACGGAAGATTCAATAAGTGTTGCATTATATTTAGTTGCGGACAGTAGAACCCAGACTGCAGCCATTGCGGATGTTCCAGGACTAAGAAAGAAGGTTAGCTGTGCATCATTGCCAAATTTTTCAATAGAGGATTCAATAACAACAGATGCGGCATTGTAAATTTCGGCATAATTAGTTGGCGATGTTAATTCCATTTCATGCAACCTACCCGTGGCTTTTGTTTGAGGTTTTAGCCAGCTAAGAAATGATTGGTTATCTTGAGCAGAGTGAGAAGAGAGTAGTACTATATCTGAATAGTCTTTGTTGATACATGCTTGTGCGATGGGACCATCCCCTTTTGTACCTTTCCTCATTGACTCCAAGTCAGTGCTACCAATCCAGCTTATCAGTATTTCCACCATGGCCCCACCATAAATAAAATTATATTCGCATAACAAATAACACTAGCCAGGTTATGTAAACGTGTCAATCGGAATGTTTTTCTTCTCACGGATTAACGCCAAAGAGTTGCCAACTACATATTTCCACGAATACACAACCAGTTAGAATGGCAGCGCACCATTTCTGCCAATTCTGGTATGAACTTTGCAATGAAAGGTACGTCGCCACCACATGCAACAATTCACATTGATTTAGCCTGAACGGACAAACAGAATATAAAAGTATTGAGAACATCAAAGCCGAACGGCGCAGAAAAAAATCTACCGTTGGTAGTGGTAATTCTCAATTAACAAAACATTGTAATTTCATGATATATTGCTGTACTTTGAACAGTTAATTGCATAGAATTGAGTATGTATTTTGTCGCACCCCTGCATTATTCCACAAACAAACACAACTAGGTGAATTCCATGAGTACAACAGATAATGTTCAATCATGCTGTAGCTATCTGATGATTGAGTCGCCCGCAATCCAATCATATATTACTTCTACTGCTAAGCTTCGTGAGATGATAGGGGGGTCTCAGATTATCAGCGAATTAACTGCTGATTTTTTTGACAATATTATTCAGGAAATGAACCTTGAGGAGTGCCACAAACCAAATACGGGAAATAAATGGTACCTGGTAATCCAACGGGCAGCAGCCACTATACGTATTGTTTTTCCTGATAAAGCTATCGCTAAAGCATTACTGAAAAGATATTCCCTGGCCGTCAAAAAAAGCTATCCCGGAATACAGATTCTCGGAGCAGTCGTCGAGTTTGCCTGGGACTTTTCCAGCTATGAGTCCCTTCATAAGGCAGGACAAAATGCCACACGTAAAATTGGTAAAAAACGCGTACAGCAACCGGCCAATACAGGTCTGAGTTTATTGCCATTCTGTCAGGTTGCGCCCCTTGATGCAAAACCTGGGATACGGGTAAACAGCAAAGAAGAATTGTTGTCTCAGGCTTCTGACACAAGAGACCGTTTTGCAACGGCAGGTAACAACAACTTAACCAGACAGTTCAATGAAGATTTGAAGAAAGCCATACAGAAGGAGCATGGCACAGAAAAAGAAATCAAATTGAACTGGGCTCTTGATTATGACCAAATGTTTAGAGAGCGCAGAACTCACAGCTATCTCGGAATTCTTCATATGGATGGCAACGATCTCGGAAAGATCATTGAAAACAAACTGGACTTACAACAAAAAACTTCAAATTGTAACGTCTTACAGGAGATGCGTAATTTTTCTGAAAATCTTGATAAATGGAATCGAAGCGCTTTCCAGCAGGCACTAAACAGAGTTGTTTTGCTTGATTTACAGCATGATAGCACATTGCCGGATGAATATGTAATCCCGGTACGCCCATTGGTGATTGGTGGAGACGATCTTACGGTGGCTATACGCGCTGACCTTGCACTTACATTTGCTGCAGTTTATGCGGACGAAATCACTCGAGCAAGTAAGAATGAGAATGAGAATGAGATTATAACAGTTGGTGCAGGAATGGTTATTTGTAATCATCATTATCCATTTGCCCGCGCATATTCTCTGGTGGAGGAGTTAACTTCAAGTGCAAAGGAATATAGCAAAAAAAATAGAGACATCATCAGTGGAATCGACTTTCTGGTACTCACATCCGAGATGGAAGACAGGCTAAGTACCATTCGCAAACGCCTATACACCAACGCTAATAACGAAAAGCTGACCAGCAAACCCTACACTCTCAGTGAAAAGAACGTGGACAAATTTCACACCAGAGTCAAAAAGATGCACACAGAATTGCCTGTTTCTGCCATTCGCCGTGCAGTTGATGCATGTCGCCGTGGCAAAGAGCAGTCAGATTTACATCATCTTGAAATGCGGGAGAACATTCGCAGAAAACTTGGGGGGAGACATAACTGTAAACTTATGGAAGAAACGGATTTTTTGGCTATGTTCTCTTCTGACTCCTATTTCAAGCAAAACCGTACAACTGACTTACTTGATCTGCATGAGATGACAAGATTTATACAGGAGGAATATTGATGAACCGTTCAATAACTATACATTTTCTTTCCAATTGGCTGCTCAGTAGCGGTCTAGGGGATGGCAGTCTTGCAGATGCTGTTCTCATTCGAGACACCAACGGTATTCCATATATTCCCGGACGGACATTAAAGGGACTGCTTTGTGAAGCTGCCAGAGAACTAGCCTTGGCAAGACCGGAATTGTCATCCTTGCATAAAAACATATTTGGCACTGCTTCCGAGAGTGGGCAAAAAAAAGAAATAGGACAACAGGGGCTTATACGAGTAGGCAGGGCTGAGCTTGATCCTGAAATACGCGATTTATTACTGTCCTGCGAGCCTGCACAAAGGACAATATTTGTTAGTGATATGACAGCAATTCGTTACCAGACAGCCATTGACAGGGAAACAAATAGTTCTCAGCCGCACTCTCTTCGTAGTCTTGAATGCGGTATAGCGGGCCTGTCTTTTTATGCAGATATCATTCTGGATATTAAGGTTGACACAGGTTGGGCTGACACTTGGCTCCGGGCGGTATGCTCTCTGGTCAGAGCAATGGGAACCGGAAGAAATCGTGGCTTGGGTCGTTGCCACATCCATTCGCCGGAATGGAACGGAAAGCTGACCCTTCCAATGCTACCGACACAGGAGGAAATATAGTGAAACAGTTACAACTGCAGCTTGAGGCGCTGGAACCTCTTATTATTTCAGATGGATCTTTTGAAGGGATGTCACATAAAACTCTGGATTTCATACCCGGCAACATGCTCTTGGGAGCCTTGGCATCATTGTGGGTGAGGAAAAACCGGGCCGGGAAGCCAGATGACAATCCGGAATTCACAAATCTGTTTTTAAGCGAAAAAGTCCGTTTTGGTAACGCCTATCCGAGTGAAGACAACACGAAACAAAGCTGGCCTGTTCCTTTATGTTTCAAGCATGTTAAAAATCAGCAGGGCATGCCCCTTACTTCAGAGATGAGCAAGAGTTCATCCCCTATTCCCGTCGTCCTTAACACCATGCCCTTTATGGAAGACCCATCCGGTTATGATCCTAAAATAGAGGTCGAAGAAGCGTCAAATCTCTGCGAGGAAAGAGGCTTACCACACGAAAACCTACGCCTTAAAAAAGAACAACCGGGATATTTTCACCCTGACACGGGGCACAGAACAGCACCGGCCAAACAGTGGATCATGCATGTGACCATGGACAGCCAAAAAAGGCGTGCCGCAGACAATAAACTTTTTGGATATCAGAGCCTGTGCGGCGGAACATTATTCACAGGCGATATCAGTTTTGACAGGGATGAGGATTTTGCAATATTCAATTCTCTGACAGCAGGCTTCGACACATTGTATCTTGGCCATTCACGCTCGGCAGGCTATGGACGCACCAAGGTCACCTTTAGGGAAACCACTCCCGGTACGACAACAATTAAAACACCTAAAAACAACATTTTACGAATTTTTCTTCTAAGCGATTACATGGCCCCGGTTCGTTGGGAGAGCCCCTTTGAAACATTTTTTCAGGATTTACAGGAAAAGACAGGTGTCATATTGCAGCCACTTCCCGAAAAAAGTTTCTGCTCCTATCGAAGCGTAAATGCTTACAACGGCCACTGGAGATTGCCAAGGGCAGGCAGAAACGCAATAGTAAGAGGCAGCATCCTCTCCTGTGCAGTGGAAAGTGAAGTGGAAAGCAGACTGCTGAATAAAATCATGTTTGAAGGACTTGGAGGATACAGAAGAGAAGGATATGGGAAGGTTTGCTTTGACCCTGATTTTCTAGATCGGAAAGTTGTCTATATACAGCTGAAACACAAAACCAAACCAGAGGACAATTCACCTTCCCGCCCCCCACAGGCTATGAGTAGTAAATACACAAAAAATGTTTTATTGCTACGCAAAAGAAGCATTGCACGAATTGCTGATGAACATGTCCGGTTTTTTCTCACTTCATACATGGTGAAAGAATTTCTGAAGAGTTTTGTGAAATCACAGCTTGCAAACAGTCAGCTCGGCAATCTGCGCATATTGTTAAATACCATAGAGGATCGCACGCAATGGGAAGAGGTATTTATGGGAATCCAAGGTAAGACAGCCGAGAACCGCTGGAAAAGCTGTCGGGTGTCAAACCTGATCACGAAAGAGATGAGGCAGGATACATTATTCAGCATAATGCCCAAACTGCTGAACCCTGAAAAATTTCAACTATTCTGGGATGAATTTGCTTACCCCTTGGAACTCCTTGGAGGCACTCCTGCAACTGTCGAGCTGGAGGCATACAACGCCATGGTTCACCAAAGAGCACTCTCCGGCCTTATTGATGTTATGAAGATAGCAAAACGCTTGCATGAAAAAGGGAGGAATGAATAATGAGATATATATGCAGGATGGAAATTGAATTTACTACTCCGCTGCATTGTGGAGGCGGAACAGGCGAAAGTGATCAACCTGTTATCAGGGATTCCTTCGGCCATTACATGATCCCCGGTACTTCTATTGCCGGTATTTTACGCCATCTCAGTTACGAGATATTAGGCAGCAGAAAAACAGAAAACCTGTTTGGGGTTGAATCTGCCGAGAGTGAACAGGCGCACGGTTCAAAACTTCAGACATCGGATGCCAGCCTTATCGACCTGAACAACAATGTGGCATTGGACGAAGAACTCAAGGGGAATGATGCCTACTTCCCTCTCTCAACCATCGTAAGAGACCATGTAAAGCTCAATCCTGAAACCGGTGTAGGAGAAGAAGGCGGAAAATTTGATGAAGAACTTGTCCCTCCCCTGACTCGATTTGCCTTTGAAATTGGATTATTTGCAGAAGGAGACGAGGAAGAAGTGAAGGATCTTGTTCACAACTATCTCACCCTGCTATCCATACTCTCCAGTGGAGAGGTGTCCTTCGGGGGTGGGTACAGTCGGGGCCTGGGGGCCTGTCGTCTACTTTCATGCGACTGCCGGTTCTTCGACTTTAAGGAAGAAAATGACATGGAGGCCTTTCTCAACCTATCCAGAGGACTACGCTTTACAGAGAATGACGGAGGCAGAAAAATCAACATCCCTGCATTCAAAAAAACACCGTCAGCAAGAGGGGATGGCTTCACCGCCTCACTTGAGATGGTGCTCAACAGCAATGGCCCCCTTCTGGTGGGCGGCAGTTCAAGTTGGCAGGATGATGCGGATATGACTTGCGGTGTTATTTCTGTTCCCGATTATGAGAAAAGGGAGTTTTCCTCCAGATTTATTCTCCCCGGCTCTTCAGTAAAAGGAGCGATCCGTTCCAGGGTTTGGCAGATATGCAGCCACCTTGGCCATGACGCTGACACGGTTATTAGAGAAATGTTTGGTACAGAGCAGGAAGGTGGCAGAAGAGGAAAGGTCAGAATACAGGATATCCTGCTGCCGATAAACTGTAAAACACGTAAAGTACAGCATGTTGCCATAGACAGGTTCACCGGTGGTGCACTGGATGCCGCGCTCTTTAATGAGGCGCCGATTTGGATGGAACATCCCTTAACATTCACATTCTCTTGTGAGGTATCCGGGTTGAGTATGCTGGAAGCGGGATTGTTTGTTCATGCTATCCTTGACCTTGCAGAAGGAAGGCTTCCCATAGGCGGTGGGGTGAACAGGGGGAACGGGCGATTGTTGCTCAAAGGGCTTGATATAGACAATCCAGAAATCCAGAAAAGACATCTGAACGATCTTAATATAACGATCAGAAAAAATCAGGATGAATTGTATTCTACTCCAGAGGATTTACATCTGCTCAAACGGTGGAGCATGGAGATTGATAAGGCATTAAACGTTAGAGGAGAAAATCATGGTTGAAATGTTACCTTCTGAAAAAATAACCATTACCACCGGAAAATACACCATGGATCAGGCGCAGGAGAGATTAGAATCAGCCTTTGGCGCAAACGGATATCTACTTGCCGAAACCACACGGGAAGCCTGTTTTACCCAAACGGTTGATCTTAAAAGATACATATCTCTGGAAACCATATCTCTAAGAGGATTTAACCGAAAATTGGAAATCAGAATGGAGAAGGAGCCGGGGGCAGATATCTTTCGATATCGGGAAATAAAAGACAATGAGGACGGGGAAGAAGCATATTTTCTTGAGCAGGAATATCTGCTGCGTAAAACTGCTTCCATTCAGATAAAAAATGGCGGTTCAGGGAAAAGCAGCCTTGTTTGCAGGGAATATTATCGGTGTGATGAGGATGGATTGGCACTTTCTATCGGCAATCGGTTGCTGGACATTATGATTCGTGAGGGTAAGTAGATGACTGATATGACACAGGGAACCTTACACCAGGTCAGAAAGAAAAAAATTTTTCAGGTCCGATTTATCACGAAAAAAGGCAAGGAACATACAGTTAATGTCCCCAAAACAGGAATCTGTTTCCAGAAGACTGACTTTGAGGAAGGGATGGCAGTGGATATTGAATTGAAAGGAGGGCTACCTGTTAAAGTTACCATTCCTGGAAAAAAGGAAGTCAAGCCTGCTCCAATGCAAAAACCAGCCCAGCAAAATCAAGGGCAGTACAACACCCGGCATACGCCCAAGGAACCACCATTAACCGATGCCACAGCCCCCTATAACTTTGTCCCTTTCTCTTCCCAAAATGTCCTCACCGGTTTTGAGAAGCAATCGGAGCAGGATGAAAAAGAGACATGGTCTGGAAAGTTGCAGCTACAGATTAAAACCCTCTCACCTCTGCTTGTAGCTGATGAGCAGAGCAGCGACGGCAATAACCGCAGGTTTTTCAAACTGAACGACAAGGAAACCATACCCGGCACCTCAATAAAAGGGATGATACGCAGCCTTCTTGAAATTCTCAGCTTTTCGAGAATGGCACCGGTCAATACCGGGCCTCTGTTTCAACGTGATATACGTGACAAAAAAAATTATATGTCGTCATTTATTAAAACGTCTGGCAGCAAACCAATTGACGTGCAAATGCTGGTTAAAGCCGGGTATTTATATGCCGAAGGAAGTAGCCATTATATCTACCCATGTGATGTGGCACGGGTTGAAGCTTCCCTGTTGCGGCAACAAAAAAAGAGACAATTTGAAAACGTGCCATACTCCAGCAAAGCGTCTTCCTGGGGGGATAACCGAACGATCTCATTTGATCTTGACAGAAAAGAATCGCATACTCATGGCGGAGGCAGCGTTACTCTGCATTATAAAAAGCTTGAAAGAATACATACAAAAAAGGCCATGCATTCGGGGGAGCTGGTATTCACTGGAACCATGAACAACAAACACATGGAATATGTATTTTACAACGAGAAAAAGGAAAAGCTCCCTGTTCCACCTAAGTTGTACGCCCGTTTTGAATCTCAGATTACAAAACATCAGGAAGACAAAATAAAAGATTGTAAAAACAAATATGGCCGTAACGGCAAGGGACTCCCTGTTTTTTATCTCACCACCGGCAATAACGAAATCGATTTCTTCGGCCTTGCCCAGTTGTTCCGTTATCCTTTTGCCAAGGAGGTAAAAGATATTATTGCTCAGGAAGATATCATTGGCCTTGACTTTTGCCAGTCTCTTTTTGGTACTGTGAATGACGGCGCGGTGCGCGGTCGTATAGCATTCAGTCACTGCAATATAACCAGGAAAACCGATTCAGACAGTTATAAGACCGTGCTCGGTAAGCCCCAGGCCACCTGTAGCGCACATTACCTTGAGCAGGATAGAAGCAAGGTAAGTGCAAAAGATAATCAATATGATTCAAAGAAAAAAACAAATATCAAACTTACAGATTG
Source organism: Desulfocapsa sp. (assembly GCA_022712975.1). GTDB lineage: Bacteria > Desulfobacterota > Desulfobulbia > Desulfobulbales > Desulfocapsaceae > Desulfocapsa. Next base: position 10,227 of record JAFLJO010000055.1, on the reverse strand, counting down.
TAACAGTCCTTCAGCGAGTTCACGTGGCCGCAAACTTTACTGGCACCGTGACGTTGACTGCGTGCCCCCTCCCAATGACAATGAGAATGTTGTCAGCGAACTGCACCCCGTTGGTAAAGATTCTATTTTCACAAGCACGGTCTATCTGGACAGGGTAAGCACACTTGAAATCGGCGGCCTGCTGAAGGCACTAGAACTTCCAGATGGTCATGCCCACAAGCTGGGTCTGGCAAAGTCCATGGGATTTGGTTCTGTTCGGATAACTGTTAAAGAGAGTAAACTGTATTGCGACCAGCAACGCTACACAAGTCTTTCCGGAAGATTCGGCGGTAACGGCGAAGAAGTCGATTACAACGCATGTCGTCAACTCTTTGAAAAGGAAATCCTTGCCGGCCTTGCCCAAAAAGGAAGGAATGAGAACTCCTTTGAGGAACTTGCAGAAATAAAAACATTGAGAATTATGATGGATTATAACAACAGGCCACCCAAAGAGCACACCGCCATGATGCCACTCCAATATGACAAAACCAATCCAGAAAAACCATGTTACACGAGAAAAGCTATCCTCAGAACACCAGAGGAAATAAGGAGAATAAATAGCAGATGACCATAAAGAAAACACTTGTAGCAGGTTTTGTCGGTACCCGTCCCGCTGTAATCTATGCCGCCCTTGTGCCATTACTTGATGAAATAACAAGCGATGGAAACATTGATCTGTTGTTTGCTGCAACGGAAGGAATCAAAGGCACGGAACACTACCATTCACGCCTGCGGACTCTTCCCCCACTGTCAAAACACAATTGGCTGAAAATGTCTTTTCCTCAAAAAGAGAGTGAAACAGCCATTGATAAAATGGTGGAGATCATATCCGAGTATGACAGGGTTTATATTTTTTTAAAAGGAGGTATGGGGATCTGGATGGAGCAGCTTGTTTTTGCAGTAACTTCCGGCAACGTACACCAGAAACTGTTTTTTATTACCTCGGATGGCAGGGAAACCATACTCACCGATGCTGTTTTTTCTCCCATTATGCAAAAGCCTTTGGCATCCCTCGGCCTTACCAGCTATCTGACTCTCCATAACCTCGAGGCCGATTGCGAGCCAAACGAGGGTATTAAATATAGTGGTCATTTGAAAAGAGCAACAACGGATGATAAGGGCTTGCCTTTTTGGGCGCTTCTTGAAGAAAAAGGCTTTTTATATACACTATTTTGGGTGAATGAATGGCTGCCCCAAGACAAAGGTAAACAAAGTGAGAATGAAGCAAAAAGTCCCTACCAGAAATTTTTCCGTGAGCATCTTGAGCAATGCAGGGAATTAGGGCTGGAACTTGGACGTATCATGCTGGTAGCCAAGGAAGGTACCTCCAAGGCAGATGTGCTGAAAAAGAGAGCAGAACAAGAAAGCATTCATTTTCAGGCGGCGACATATAGCAACAAACAAGAACAGCGACAGGCTGCAAAGTTATTAATCAAAGAGCTGAAGGGAATGGCAGATAAGGCCAATCCGCGAAATTTTCTTAAAGTAAAAGAAATCACTCCGCCCAAAAGACAGGCAAGGGGGATGCCGGAACAGAAGTTTTTGTGCGAAACGCTTGTCATGGCTACGTCTGCTACAGATTCCTTTGTCAACCTTCTGGCCATAGCTACCCACAAACCTCGGCGTGTAATTCTTTTCTATGATGACAGCAACACAGACACCCTAGTGGCTGCCAGCCGTTTATCAAAATTACTTATGCAAGACAACACCATGGGATGCGAACAATTTATACCGATCAACACCGACAGGATGGGGGCGAGTATCAACTCTTCTTTTGCTGAACACAAAATGCAGTTTGATGGAGAGTGGGATATTAATCTCACCCCCGGAACAAAAGAACAGTCACTTGCTCTGCTGCTGGCTGCCGGTTCATCAGATCGTCTCTGGATATCTGATGCCAGAAAAAGAGAGATGTGCAAACTTGATACCCGTGAGAATTGCATAGGATGGCAATTTCCGAAACTTTGCCATATAGCCTCGCACCTGGGAGGTCCACTCCGTGAAAACGGGCTTGTAATTAAAAAATCATTTATTACAGAAGCCAACCAGCAGGCAGTGATGGGTGTTTTTACTTACCTGACCAAAAAGAAAAATAAAGCACCCCTTTCCGACTACATGAATGGCGCAGTTGTGGATGACGGCGGAATATTGCAGATAACACAGAAAAACAGAAAATATAACATGAAGGAGCTGTTTCCCTGGTTCATTTTCCATGGATCTGACGGACAGTATGACAGCAACCTCTGGTTTGAAGTTTTTACTGCATGTGCTCTGTTCCTTGCAGGTGCGGATGAGGTAGTATGTGGAATAAAATGGAAATGGGACGACCGGCAAAACTCCAATTCGTTCAAAGATGAACTGGATGTGGTGGCACGATTCGGGAGTGATATTGCTGTCGTTTCCTGCAAAACCAACAAGGGAAAAGAAGACAAACTAAGAAAAAATCTGCGGGAGGTCGAGTATATTGCCAGACATTGTTTCGGCAGTTTTGCCAAACCGTTTCTGGCAGCACCTGTATTTGTTCAGCCCGGAAGTGAATGTATCTTAGGGACTGGAGGCATGAAAAAAGCAAAGACAGGATGCAAAACGTATCTTCTTGGCATAAATCAAATGTCGTCCCCTAAAACCCTTGGAGAGTTCATCCATAAAACAAAATTATGATCCCAAAAGTCATCATACGAAAACCGGATCTCGACACCTGTTTCACCGCCTTTATTCTTCTGGGGAATACCCCCTGTGATTTACAGGCTGTAACTGGGGTAGCAAACAGCCGTGATCTTGCAGACCCTGAAACGATTTGCATAGAATGCGGCGGCTCAGGGCAGGTGGAGTTATGTAATTTCGATCACCACGACCCTCTAAAATATCACCCTCCGGCATGTCGTCAGGCGGCCATGATCCGAGGAATAAACGATGAGTATATGGAACAACTGGTTCAGTATGTCTGCGATGTTGATGAGGCGTCCATACCTAAAGGTAAACAAAACAATCTGATGTTTTCCTCACTGTTTTCCGGCATGCTGCATATTACGTCAGGTGTGAATCTTCGTTTTTCCAGAGCACAAACCATGCTGAAACAACTTACGGCAGAGCAAATTGACCCTTATAAGATACAAAGAATCCCCCGGGAATGGCAACAGTACAACCGTGCCAGGCAACAACATTCCAGGCATCTGAAAAATGAGCTTAACAAAACAGTTTTTTTAAAAACCTCCGGTGGAAGGAAGACCGCCTACTTGGATAGTCGGATTACCGGAGGCAGCAGAACACTCTACAATCTGGGATGTGAGCTTGTGGTCTTGAGAAATATCTCCAGCGTAACATCTCTGGTAAAATATACTATCGCTTCACCCTCATTACCCGTTGCGAGGTTACTACCAACACTGGATCTGTGCGAGCAAGGCTGGGGAGGGCGCGAACGAATAATCGGCTCCCCTTTCCAAGGCTCAATTTTATCACCTGCCGATGTTCTCCATGTAATACATAAACATTTTTGAATTATTGAGATATCAAATGCATCAGAGATATGTAATCACATACGATATCAGTAATAACAAAGAGCGTCGGCTTGTGTCTAAAGTTCTTGAAGGATACGGTTTCCGTGTACAAAAAAGTGTTTTTGAGTGTCTGCTCAATAAACGATTGCTCAGGGAGTTAAAGGCAGGAATGGAAAAACTAGAAGTCTGTGACGGCTATGTACTGTTCTATCGTTTAAGTTCAAGGGTTCCGCCTTCGGTCATAGGCAGTAATATACCCGCAAACCCAGATGCAGGTTTCAGTTTTGTTGTATAAAACATCCATCGATATGGAACACCTCCTTGCTCCGCTGACATGGAGCCGTCTGACGATAAGCCTTCGTAATACAAAAAATCGTTACGTCAGGGAACATCCGCTCTCCATTTTCCAGGCTATATTTAATTTCAGCGCAAGGGAAGCCGGAATAGATAAGCAGAGTTTTTTATTTCATCTTCATGGCGAGATTTTACCCAATACCATTAAAAAAAATAAAGAATATCTTCTTGATATCGTATTCCCAGCCGACAAAAACGGTTCGCAGGTTGCCGCTTTTCTTGGCGGAATAAGTAGGCATCTACACAAACCGGGTGGTAATTTTATTCTAACAAATCACAGCGAACCGGAGTTACGGAACCTGGAACGTTTGTGTAACGAGTACTCAACAGAAGAAGCCCCCAGAGAGTTATGTCTTCATTTCCACACACCGCTATCTTTCCCACTGACAGAAAAAAAACAACGTTGGTACATTACTGTAAAAACACTCCTGGATTTGTTCAGTAAACGGATACAAAGACTGTTCAATATTTCCATCGCAAATGTGTTACCTTCACCTGCAAAATTTGAACTGCTTCCATGGTATTTAGAATATCGGGAAATACATCACAAATCACAAAGTTCCAAGGGGGTTGAGTATATAAGTGGAGGAATTGGCCCACTTTATATACGTGGGGATCTGAAATCCATCATGCCTCTACTGCTGCTCTGTTCCGAACTGCATATCGGCCGGAAATTAAGTGGTGGGCGGGGATTTTACAGGATTGTTCCCCTGAATAGCTATTTTGACAAAATTTTTTCTTCTCCTCCTGCACTGGATAAAAAGCTGCATGAGTTGTACGAACTCAGTGATAGTGCACTGGAGTTAAAAAACCTACTGGAGCAGAAAAAGACCAACCCGACCGCTCTGGTGTCAGCCCATCCTCCTATAAATGACCCTGATGCGAAACTTCTCTCTCAACTCTTGATGGGCTACCTCCTGTTTGCACCCGCTGCTCGGCAAAAGCAGGTTTCCAGATGCCGTCAAATTCGCTCCAGGGAAGTTGCCAGAAGAATGATTGCAGAATGGTTACGGGCGGGGAATCGCAACCTGGTTGAAATAAAAATCGTGCCACTTCGTAAAGAAATAGGGACGGAAAAATTGTTGAATGTCGTCACCGCCCTTGTTCCTAAGGCTGACAGTAGATTTCTGGCAATGTTTACAGATTATTTTGCAGATATTGATCCCGGCAGCGATGAAATACAGTCAGAAAGCCTACTTTCTTCCTTTCTGGTGGATAGTTACTGCACCTCAATTGGTCTACTTCTTTCCAGATTATCACATAATTTTATACGTTACGGTGGCGATTATCTACTGCTTGCAAAAGATGATAGAGAGCAATCAGAAATTGTACGAGAATGTATAGCAATACTCAAAGAATTGGGAATGGATGAACCGGAAAAGTGTATCGTGACAAGTCCGTTGACCCGCGGATTGCCGGAACCGCATCCCATGACGGAAAAATGTGCAGAGACCCTTGCCGAAAAAGCAGCGCTCAGAAAAACAGTTTTTATCAGACCCGGTTCCGGTCGGATAGGTATTGACCACAACTCGTTGACAGTAAAACGAGGGAAGGAAAAACTAGCCAGACTGCCATTAAAAAGAGTAGGAGAGGTTATTATTTTTGGCAGTAACAGCCTTTCCACCAGGATGATAGAAAAATGCGGACGTGAAGCCATTCCGATCACATTCTGTTCAAGTGCTGGTGCATTTATAAACAGTATCCACCCTCAATCTCGGGCAAAATATTTCCTGGCTACAAACCATCACCTGCGCTTTGAATCCATGAACACCGAAGAACGAGACAGAGTAGCGGAAAAGATAGTATATGCAAAATTATACAATTATGCATCCTGGCTCAATGACATCCGTGGCCCAGGTCTCAGCCAGGCCGTTGCCCATATTAATAGCTGTCTCACTCGTATGAACGGAAAAAATGTTGCCGCTGTCCTTGGGTACGAAGGGGAAGCTGCAAGGTATCTTTTCCCTCTGATAAATGGCATGGTTAAAGAGAAAAAATTTCAAAGCAGTAAACGAACACGTAAAAAAACGGACATGTATAACAGTTTGTTGAACTTTGTTTCCTTTATGTTATTTTCAAGAATTAATGTATTGCTCCGCACCGCAGGGCTTAACCCATATCTGGGCTTTCTACATTCAAGTCGTGACCATTACGAATCTCTGGTTGCAGATTTGCAGGAATTGTTCCGGGCGCGTATGGACAGACTTGTGGTGCGAATAATTAATCTGAAAATAATACAACCAGATGACTTTACCTTTACAGGGCAATCAGGCTCCCGACTTAATAGCAAGGCTGTGGGCAAAGTTATGGAATCTTTTGAACAGGAACTGGCCACTAAAAGGGCAGGTGACGATGCGCCTCTTCAGGATCTTGTTCAGGGGCAGATACTATCAATCCGGCACTGGGTTGACGGAGCCAAAGAACCTGTTTTTTACATTTCAGATAAGAAACCTTTTTCTGCTTGATGCGAAACTGCAAGAATCTCTTATCTTTCAGTCTTGAGCATGTTTTTATGAGATTGAAATGGAAGACCAATTACAAAAAGAGTTACAAATGTTGCCAATTGACAAAGGTTCTCCAAAACTGGCTTGCAACAACTTGGCTTTCCATGGTAAACTGGAGGGACTGTCAGAAATGACCTCCGTTCCGGAACGGGTTATGACATTGAGTACAGCTAAGAAATATGCAGGTGAGAAAGGTCAGAAATGACCTCCGTTCCGGAACGGGTTATGACTAAGGTATTACGTGATTGTATATGTAAGTATGAATTGTCAGAAATGACCTCCGTTCCGGAACGGGTTATGACTCTTGAGATCTTTATCATTGATATCATTGATATTGGTCAGAAATGACCTCCGTTCCGGAACGGGTTATGACTAGCCATGTATCTATTGTGATATTAGAGTAGAGTGAGTCAGAAATGACCTCCGTTCCGGAACGGGTTATGACATTTGATTGCTATGATATTCAGATCATGATCGAACTGTCAGAAATGACCTCCGTTCCGGAACGGGTTATGACATGTAATACTCACGGTTGGAAATAGCTGTATGTCAGAAATGACCTCCGTTCCGGAACGGGTTATGACACACAGATGATATTATCATTAGCATCAGTAGCTACTGTCAGAAATGACCTCCGTTCCGGAACGGGTTATGACTTCCCGCATAATATCTCCTATTTGTTTGATTGATGTCAGAAATGACCTCCGTTCCGGAACGGGTTATGACTTGAGGCAAGCCGATGGAGGCACGGTTGATCTGGGTCAGAAATGACCTCCGTTCCGGAACGGGTTATGACTAGCTAGCATGATAAGGTTACTATCATACTTTAGTTAGAAATGACCTCCGTTCCGGAACGGGTTATGACTTAGTATCAAACTTCGTTACTATAGCAACATCAGAATCAGTCAGAAATGACCTCCGTTCCGGAACGGGTTATGACATGTTGTTTCCTGCACAACCGCTTAACATCAACACAGTCAGAAATGACCTCCGTTCCGGAACGGGTTATGACTATTTCTTTGCACCGAGCGAGGTCAATATCTGCAAGTCAGAAATGACCTCCGTTCCGGAACGGGTTATGACTTGAAAGGGCTTGGTTTTAGTTTTAGTTCTGCGTCAGAAATGACCTCCGTTCCGGAACGGGTTATGACTAACTCTTCGAACTCTTCAATGCTGAAACAATTGGTCAGAAATGACCTCCGTTCCGGAACGGGTTATGACTTTTTGTATTCGTCCTTTATGACGAGCACAAGTTCGTCAGAAATGACCTCCGTTCCGGAACGGGTTATGACTCAATCCCTACCTTGTTATTGCAGTCCTCAAGCAAGGTCAGAAATGACCTCCGTTCCGGAACGGGTTATGACATACAATTCTTTCTCTGTCCAATCAGTTGCCTTGTCAGAAATGACCTCCGTTCCGGAACGGGTTATGACAGGGTTCACGAATCTATTGATACCAGGTAGGTTAGTCAGAAATGACCTCCGTTCCGGAACGGGTTATGACGATGTAATAAATCCGATTCACTAATCCACCTACAACAAAAACAGGAGTCAAGTCTCACTTTGGCCTTTGTTTTTCACAATAAGAGTCAAAGTGAGACTTGACCCTTTGAGATGATTTGAGGTTTGACTTTACCTTTTTGCCTTCCACCGTTGCCCCACCCTATGAGATTTTAGTAGTTTTCTTGATAGTAACAAATTGTATATTTATATAACATTTCTTACGTTTCACCGATTCCCCCCTCTCTTGACAAGATCACCAACACAAGACGACAACAGCCCTCAAGTAAATTCAACTATAGAATCAAGCGATTAGCTCTTAATGAAAAACTTTCCCCGTCTCCTCGCCTGGTTGGCACACCTATTGCTAAATGTATGGAAAACAACGACGCATTACGAAAACCCGTTCCTTCGCAAAAAACACCAGGAAAAAAACGATGAAAAAAGACAACAGGCAGCTGCCATGCAACATTGACGCCATTGCTCCGTGCGAGAGTTTTTACAATTTGACAAATTGCAAATGGGGATCTGTTCTCAAAGAGATTACTCCCCTTGGCATAATAGCAGAATCGTACGCAAAAACACTTGCATATAAAATTGAAACAAAACGATTAGATGTTGAAATTACGAGAATCAAAGAACAGTCAAAGATTTTTCACAATATGCTTGATAACAACTTCAAACTTAAAATGGAGGAATTGCGGCAACGCAGAATTTCATTAATGTGTTTTCATGAAACCGTGGATACTGAATTACACCAACTACATATAGAAAGGGAAACAGTTTTGGAGATGGCGCAATTATCACAACAAAAAGCATTTGAACCAGGGCTATCAATGGAAGAACGCCAGCTCCACAAAGAAATGACACTGGAACTAACTCGTCAACTCCCTGGTTTTGGAGGTAAAGCCAACGAGACATTGCAAAAACTTGTGCAGGCTCTCCCTCCTGTTGAAATTTCACCTTGCCTCATAGAGGAATAGAATATGTGGTGGTTACTTCCAATTGGTGCCGGAGTCATTGGCGTTGGTGTAAAACTTCTTTACGATGCTGTATTGGAAGAAGAGTGTGAGGCTTGTCAACGTTGGGAAGAGAAGCATGAAGAGGTGGAAAGAAGCCTGGAGGAATACCAGGGAAACATTGAAGAGCACATCAAACACGCCCAAAGAAGTTATGACTTCCATTTTCTGGTTAACTTGCATTTTGCATCAATGAAGCTTGCAAATTCAGCATATCAGCTTCTTAATGATGCCAATACCAGCTTTAATGGAATGAGCAAAATGCTAAAGCAGGCAAAAGAACAGCGCACCGACCTGCAAGGCAAGCTAAAAGATGCAGAAAAATCAAAAAACAAAAAATCCATATATGAGATAATTGAGCAATTAAAGATGGTTAATACTATAAGGAAAAATGTGTTTGCTGACAGGGAAGAAATTAACATACAAAGAAAACAATTTTTATCTGAAGTGAGGAAGCTAAATAACCACACGAAAGAACTCAAAGAGTTGATCCAAGAGAGGTGTGGCAATGGTGGACAGAAGTGGTATGCTCGCCTTGAAGAAAGGAACAGAAAAAGACAGACAGCAGGAAACAAACAACCGTGAAGGTGAGTTGGGTGCTCTCCTCAGCTTTTCTGCCGCAACATTAAAATGCGGCTTACGTATACATGAGAATGTGAGAACGTGACAGAATAATCTATCTACAACAAATATATTAGGTGACAACCATAAACGTGAGGTTGATTTTGTAGCTTTACGAGATGGAAAGCCGTTTTTTGCGGTGGAGTGCAAGGTTGGAGAAAAAGCAATAAGTAAACATGTTTCCTGTTTTTCCAAACGTACAGAAATTCCCATTTTTTATCAGGTGCATATGGGAAATGAAGAGTATGAAGTTACTGATTTGCGAACAAGAGTTATCCCATTTACGAAGTTTGCAAGTGAGGTATTGAAAGTTTGAGAATGTTATTTTTATGTATCTGTATATGTATCGGAAAATTAAAGTCTTGTGGGAATTGTTCCTATTTGATCTGTCAGTTACCGAATACCTTCTGCCCACAGGGTGCAATACAAAAAAAGTGATACGCTTTACATATTGTTAATCAGTTGATTTAATGCTCTAATTTAAAAACAGAATGTCGAACAAGGAATATCGAATTATGAAGTTTTCTTTTCCTTCATCAATCGATATCGGAGTCTGCGCTTACCTCCTTGTTCGACATTCGATATTCAAATAACGTCTGTTGGTGTGCAATGATCCCGTTCATTATTTTTCACTTTATTGTATTGCACCCCTGCCCACAGAGCATCATGTCCTTAGAAACCACTAGGACCAAAG